>JASFPE010000433.1:0-4909 GCA_050116155.1 Desulfobacterales bacterium | reverse complement strand
GAAACTTTGCCGACAATTCCGCAAAAGACTTGCTGAATCATTATATGGAAACATATAATGACGGATATCCTGTAAGCGCACCCCCGGCAGAATTTAAGGCCAATAAACTCGGGTTGTTTGATTTTGGCGGTAACGTTGCCGAGTGGAGTCATGACTTTTATACGATTTATCCCTATGATGCCCAAAAAGTATTTTTGGATCCCATCGGACCTCCGCAGGGCAAACACCATTCGGTCCGGGGTTCCAGCTGGAAGCATGCAAGCCTCAGTGTCCTTCGGCTAGCCTATCGGGATTACAGCAGCAGCAAACGCAACGATTTGGGTTTTCGTATTTGCCGATATGTAAAATAGAGAGGAAATCGTGAGGAAGAACAAATCAATTCTTTTTGCAGGTGTATGCTTCTTTTATCTGGGTTTGACAACACCAGCTGCAATAAACACCGACACCGCCAAATCCCTTACAAATGCTGAATCAGGCCGGCAAACGTTTCAACAATCCAGGTTATTAATCGCCCAAGACAACGCTGATGTCCAAGAAGCAGGCGATCCTGGATTAAACCCTGAGAATCGATCAAAACCAAACGCAGAAAAGAAAACAAAACAGGAAGCAGCCCCATCAAAAGCGAATACCGATCCGTTACCGTCTTATCAGCCATCCGAAAAAATCAAGGCGGATCAAGCGGTGGATTTTCCGTACGACATTTAATTTTTTTTCAGAAAATCAAATATTTCAGGAAATTCTTCCGTATTTAAATGAAACAACCAATTCGTAATACAAATACCCAACAACAAGAGGTCCCATGAAAAAGACATTCCCATTGTCAGCCGAGTTTATTTATCAATTGTTTTCATTGGTGGTGATCATCATTGTGGTGCACGCCGTTTATGTCGGCATTATCCGACCCCATGCAGATGCTATTCTGATGGAGCAAGCCGCTTTGCTTGAAACAGACAAATCTCAGGTTACCCAGCGCTCCGTCTATGTCTTGATTCGTGATTACGAACAGGAAGCCTGTTTTATCCTCATGTTCTGGGCCATCGCCATTATGGCATATAAGACCGTCGCGACCATCCGGCAGCGGGCGATGCTGCATATGGATTTGATACTCCTGGCCGAAGGGGTGCGCATATTGCCGGAAGATACGCGGGAGCTGTCCCGCCAAATACAGGCGCTTCCGGCTCATCAACGAAATTCACTGATTCCGCGCGCTTTGCTGGCCGCATTGCATCGTTTCAGCGCAACTCGCAACATCCAGGATGTTGCCGACACCACCCATGCTTATTGCTCGTCCGAGGGCGAAAGACTTGAATCTGAGTTGTCTATGATTCGCTATATCGCCTGGGCGATCCCTTCGGTGGGATTCATCGGAACGGTGCGGGGCATTGGCGAGGCACTCGGTCAAGCTCACAAAGCCATAGAAGGTGACATATTTGAGGTCACCAAAAGTCTGGGGGTCGCCTTTAATTCTACCCTCATTGCCCTTTTAATCAGTATCGGACTCATGTTTTTGCTGCATCAATTGCAATTGCTCCAGGAGCGCTATGTTCTGGATGCAGAAACCTACTGTGATGAGAACTTAACCAGACATCTGCATACGCAGTGATTACAATTTTAAATTTTTCTTCCTTATTTTGGATGCCGGACTTAAACGTTCTTAAGGTGTCAGGTGTCAGGTGTCAGGATTCAATAATTGCCCGCTGACACCTGAAACCTGACATCTGAAACCAAAAAAAGATAAAAGGACTTCATAATGAGCCTGCTGGGTCTTGAGTTAAGTGACGCCGGTATTCTGGTGGCCGGGTCACAACCGCTGAGATTAATCGAAACTGACGGAAATGATATAGAAAGTTCCGGTTTTGCACTGGCCGAAAAAAACCGGTTGCTGGTGGGCAAGGCCGCCGAAAAAAAAGCCCACATCTTTCCACGCATGGTCATCAGTCATTTCTGGGATCAGTTAAACACGGATCCGCTGGACCATCCCGGCCCTTATACCCAGCAAAATCATGCCGAAATTGCCTATGTCCACCTGTCACGGATCTGGCAAACAATTCAACCGCATGGTGAGGAGCTGATCGTAGCGGTACCCGGATACTATAGTCGGGATCAATTGGGTCTGCTGCTGGGAATTGCCAAGGAATTGTCCTTGCCCATCAGGGGCTTTGTTCCGCAGGCCCTTGCCGCTTCAGCCACGCGGTGTCCCGACCGGGCATTATTTCATCTGGACATCCACCTTCACCGCATCGAAATTACGTTCCTCAACCAGGCCCAACACCTGACCATCGCGGATTCGGTATCGATTCCCGAAAAGGGATTAGCGTATTTATATAGAGCATGGGTGGAAAGTATTGCAGCTGAATTCGTTCGCACCACGCGGTTTGATCCGCTCCATCAGGCTAAGCTTGAGCAAGAATTGTACGATCGGCTCCCCGGCATTCTTAACCGACTTCAAAAATCGGCTTCGCTTGAGATTGAAATGGGCGGAAATTCAAATACTTATATCGTCACATGTACCCGGGAACTGCTTGTCAAGAAAACACAACCCTTGCTCATGGAGATCTGTCGTTTGATTGAAGGGCTTTTAGTGAAACGCAGAATGGTCAATCAGGCAGTGGCCGTGCAAATCTCCCATCGTCTCGTCTCCCTGCCGGGTTGCGGGGAAATGCTTAACCAATTCCATAACGCCAAACTCATCGAATTGGATCGCGGAGCGGCCGCCTTTGGTACGCTGCAGTTGGAGGACCAGTTTGCAGGCCAGGAACGCGCGAGCGGCATTTCATTGATTACCAGACGACGATGGTCTAAACCGGTAAATAACGCTGTCGCCGTGGCGCCCGCAATAAGTCAAACGTCTCAACTACCTACCCATATATTGTACAAGAATCTTGCGTACCGGCTGACGGCAGTACCGCTTCTGGTCGGCCTGGAAATTCCACCCGGCGAACACGGAGTCCGGATCAAAGGCCAAATCGCCGGGATTTCACGCAAGCATTGTTCCATAGAACGCGGGGCAACCGAGGTGGTGCTGAAGGATTTCAGCACTTACGGTACCTATGTCGATGAGACCCGGGTGAACGGCAGCGTCCGTTTAACGATCGGCCAGATTATTCGGGTGGGAACACCGGGTGAAACCCTGCAACTCATTGCCATCGCTGAACCAGATGAAACGTAGAAGATTAAATATTTTTAGTTTATCCTTTCTCGACATCATCACCTGTGGTCTGGGCGCCGTCATCCTTTTATTTGTGGTGATAAACGCCAAAAGCTCAACCCGGCTCGATGAGATAAGGACGGATTTAAGCGCTGAGGTGGATCGTATGGAAGCGCAGGTGCTCGAGGGCAAACAAAAATTAATCATCGCCCACAATACACTCGAAAAAACCATGGTTGAACTCGTGCAAACCCAGGGCCTGTCACGGGAAATTATAAAAACGATCAAGGCGCATAAAATCGAACTGGCCGATAGGAACAATGACACCCTGGCGACCAAAGACCATATCAATAAGCTCAAAGCCGATCTGAAATCACTGGAAGAAGATATTAAGCGACTGAAAGCGGGGGCTAAAACCCGTGACGAACGCGGGACCAAATTGCGTCCCTTTCCCGGACATGGCGACCGTCACTATTTAACGGATCTAAAAATGGGCGGCAAACATATATTTATATTGGTGGATGCCTCAGCAAGCATGCTGGATGAAACCATCATCGGCGTTATACGCAGACGCAACCTTTCGGATCGTGAGAAATTAAAATCCACCAAATGGCAACAAGCCGTAAAAACCGTCGACTGGCTAACCACTCAGCTTCCGTCGTCCAGCAAATTCCAGGTATATACGTTTAACGAAATTGCCGGCCCATTGAATCCGGGAACGCAGGGAAGCTGGTTGGATGCCGGCGATGTTGATATTTTAAATTCCACGGTGGATCACCTGCGCAAGATCATCCCAAAACATGGGACCAGTTTGTTGAACGCTTTCAACGCCGTTAATGAAATGAAGCCGGTGCCGGATAATATTTTTTTGCTGGTCGACAGCTTGCCGACCATGGGTGCCAGCAAACCCTGGCGCAAACGGGTATCGGCGAATAAGCGCCTGAGCCTGTTTAATGAAGCAATTCGCAAATTGCCTTCTGGCGTTCCGGTAAACATTATCCTTTACCCCATGGAAGGAGATCCCATGGCAGCCGACTCCTATTGGCGTCTGGCAAAAAAATCCAGAGGATCCTTTTTTTGCCCTGCCAGGGACTGGCCATGATGGAATTCGGAACGGGGAATGCGGAAGGCGGGAAATAAGAAATCAGGTATCTGGTTTCAGGTGTCAGGGGCATGGATTGAAAGTGCTGACACCTGACACCCGACACCTGAAACCTAATTGTAATAAATGCTGAAGTCTAGACTTACATGAAAAATCGACGAAGAGACATAGAGATATTTAGCCTATCATTTTTAGACTGCATCTGTTGTGCATTTGGTGCGGTCATTCTTCTGTTTGTGCTATCCAAATTCGCAGAACCCATCATCATCGAAGATTTACGGGAAGATCTTGAATCCGTCATTGAACGACTGGAAGAAGAGTTGCACGAGATTCGGGGAGAGACTGTTATCTTAAACCGGGAGTTGACCTCAAAAAAAGAGCAGCTTTCAGAAGAAAAGCAAAGACTCGCGAGACTCCAGGGAGATTTATCAAAAATCAAAGGACAATTTGCCGCCTCTAAGAGTGATGCCCAGGTCCAAAACATTATCGAGGGCAAATTGGCGAAAGCTATGCAGGAGCTCACCGAAGAGGCGCGGCGGTTGTTGAAAAATCGGCCACGGAAAATCCAAAGCGCTGTCGGCGGCATTCCGGTTGATAGCGAATACATCATTTTTATCATTGACACTTCCGGCAGCATGCAACGCTATGCCTGGGGTCTG
>JASFPE010000432.1:0-4921 GCA_050116155.1 Desulfobacterales bacterium | reverse complement strand
ATAAATCTCAATTTCCAATACTCAATATCCAAACATTTGGAATTTTGAATTTTGGTCATTGGGATTTATTTGGAATTTGGGATTTGTGATTTGTGATTTTGATTTCACAACGATCCAGCAAGGCTTCGATCCAGGCGGACAAATTCAGCAGCTGTGGAAAGGATATTCATATGACAAAGAAGTTAAGTTGGCATAAAACGCATTGTGCACGAATGGATCATGGTGGCTGTTCCATTCAAGTGGGTGTCCGAAATAATCAGATCGTTGAGATCAAAGGAGATCCTGACGGATTTTTAAATCAGGGCTATATTTGTCCCAAAGGTACTGCCTCCCCACAACGCCTGACACATCCGCTGAGGCTTAAACAGCCCCTGATAAGAAAAGGGTCGCGGGGAGAAGGCAAATGGCAGACCATACCCTGGGATGAAGCCATCGCTTATATTGCCGACAAGCTTCAGGGGGTAAAAAATCACATTGGGGCAAAGGGTGTTGCCTTCTGTCAAGGCATGCCTAAAGGTTTGGAGCATTTTGTGCTGATCCGCCTGGCCAATATATTTGGATCCCCCAATGTGGTCGTGATCCAGGATGTATGTCATGCGCCGCGTGAAATCAGCGGGTTGCATACCTGTGGGTTCTATCCAGTAGCAGATTTTCATCATCAAAGCAAACTGGCGATGCTGTGGGCCAGCAATCCAACCAGTACCAATGAGGAAGGACAAATTTGCAGTTTATTGCTCAAACAAATCAACCAGGGGACCGAACTCATCGTAATTGATCCGCGGTACACAGAGTTGGCAGCCAAGGCCAGCAGCTGGATGCAAATCCGACCCGGAGCAGATCATGCCTTGGCCTTGGCATTTCTCAATGTCGTTATTCACGAAAAGCGCTATGATGAAGAATTCGTTAAAAATTGGTCTCACGGGTTTGATGAACTGGCCGAGCATGTCACCCCGTACACACCGGAAATGATGTCTGCGGAAACCTGGATTTCAACTGAAAAAATCAGGGAAAACGCAAGGCGCTATGCCGCCTCCCACCCGGCAACAATAATCTGGGGAAATCCCCTCGAACAAAACATCCATACATTCGACACATTGCGCGCATTAATCTGCCTGATGGCGGTTTGTGGAAATCTGGATGTCCCCGGTGGTAACATTCACGCCAATGACCCTCAAATTCTGGGACTGGGTAAATTTGTTAGAGCCGACTTATTGCCGTCTAAACGAACAGAAATGATTCATGCTCATCATGGCACGATTCCCAAAATGATGACGGTTCCGCCGGCTTTTTTCAGAAAAGCTATCCTCAGCGCAGAACCCTATCCGGTTCAGGCAGCCTATATCCAGTGCGCCAATCCATTGCTCGCATATGCCGACAGTCGTCAGACATATGAAGCAATGATGAAGCTCGATTTTTTAGCCGTATCCGAAATTTTCATGACACCGACGGCGGCTCTGGCAGACATTGTGCTGCCGGCCGCCACCCAGTTTGAGTTTAACGATATCGGTCATTACGGACTCGGCCACGGATACATTCTGGCGCGCCCCAAAATCGTCGAACCACCTGACGAATGCTGGCCTGACATTAAGATCCTCAACGAACTGGGCAAATCGCTGACGTCTCCAGAAATGTGGTTTGATAACTATGAGGATCTTTTGGACGCAGTGGTGGCCCCCGCGGGTATTGATTACAGTCAATTTGCGAAACGCGGCTACTTAAAGGGCGACGATCAATTTAAAAAATACGAAACATCAGGATTCGCGACCAAAACAGGAAAAATCGAATTGTATTTAAGCCAGGCGCATAAATTTCATCTCGCGCCGCTTCCGCGCTATGACGGATTGCCGGAGCCGGAAGATCCTGAATATCCTCTGGTTCTAACGAGTGCCAAGAGTCGATATTATTTACATTCGTCGTATCGCTGGCTGGAAAAACTGCGCGCAAAAAGGCCACGACCACAGACGCTCATCCACCCGCAAACAGCTGCCGAACATGGCATTGGTGAAGATGATGAAATCATTATTGAGACCCGCATGGGGTGCATTACCCAATTCGCCCATCTGACAGACAAGGTACATCCTAAGGTAATCTATGCAGCTTATGGATGGTGGTTTCCGGAAGGACAAATAGAAGATCTCTATGGATGGGAACAATCAAATTTCAATATGCTGACGTCTACCACCAAATTGGGGCCTGAGTTTGGTACACCGAATCTGAAAGGAATCAATTGTAGAATAAGACGCAGCCCTTAATCCCCGCGAAGCATCTTATATAATGAAGCCGGCAAAAGAAATGTAAATTCATAGCGCGCAAAGCTCACCACGTCTTTATCGTGAATTTTCACCGGTCTCTTATCCAACCGTGTCCCGTTCACCAGGGTGCCATTGGTTGAGCCCAGATCCTTGAGGTAATAAGCGCCATTGTCCCTGCTAATCACCGCGTGCTTTTTCGAAATGGCAAAATCAGGCATAATCATATCGTTACCATCAATACGCCCGATGAAAAAGGACCGCGTCGAGGTGGTAGAATATTCACCTTTAACCAGCGGATAAATGGCATGCCGCAATGCCTCAGAAGCAGCTGAGGCCCCGGGATTGGTCATGCTGGGCTCAAAAATCTGGGTCCGATTCATCTCATCGCCGCCGCCATCCTGATTCGAAATCCGACCGGCCTGGATAGCGGAGCCGGCCAGCACCGGATGTTGTATTAATTTTACAAATACCTCTTTATCCTTTTCTTCGGCAATCTTTCGCAAGCTTCCCAGGCCGATCCTACCGGAGGCACTTAACATCTTGGCGATCTCACTCATGGACGATGAGCCAGCGGTTTCCTGCGAGGAAACCGGGCTGCTTTGGTCAGATTTTGGTTTCTTTAACCGGAAAAATGCCTTGCGCAGCATTATTCTCTCCTTGATCAATGCTGATTTATTTTAAGTTATTACAATATATTATCCCAAAAAACCCCCGAGTTGTCAAGAAATCT
Source organism: Desulfobacterales bacterium (assembly GCA_050116155.1). Lineage (GTDB taxonomy): Bacteria > Desulfobacterota > Desulfobacteria > Desulfobacterales > JAHEIW01. Next base: position 1,939 of record JASFPE010000432.1, on the reverse strand, counting down.
ACTTTTCTGTTAAGATTACAGGATCTTGGGTTGGCACTATCAAATTGGGCATGAATTGAGTATTTGATTGACTCGACATCCGGAGCTCTATATGATAGGCACCGACGAAACGGATATCGTGTATTTTGTGTTAATAGCAACGAATCAAAGCGAACGACTAAAATTTTCTTCGATATATTGGGGAAAATTTTATTTTATCGTGCCCTATCCGTATCGCTGATGGTGCAACGATGATAAGAATATTTCTCAACATTACCCTCATTCTATTGACATTTTTTGCGTGTTATTTTGAGAATATTTATCTCCTTTTCTGGCCTCCCCGTGTAAATGACGCCACGATCATTACCTTTCGGGCTCAGCAGGCCTTTACGTATGATCAGAAAAAAGCACTCAGCTTAAATCGCCAAAAAGCATACTCAAAATATGTCCCCGTATTTCGATACATTCCTGAACGGGTTGAAAATGCCCGAAAAAAATTGAAAGCCGTAAGCAACGAATTCACCGTTTACAAGGCGGTAAAGGGAAGAGGCTCTGAAAACCTCATCATATTTCTAAAAGAGCGGCTGGGCGTAAACGTTTCAAAACGCGACGTCACCAGAATCATTAAATACCGCGATCTTAAGCAGCTTCTCGAAGGCATACTGACAATCCAGGAATCTGTCCTCGAGCACAAAATTATAGACGACACCCAATACTTGAGAGGCAAAAAAAGCGTCGAAATTCAGAATTTGGGCTCAAATGAAACGGCGGTATTTGCGATCAACGATGTGACAACCCTGGAAAAAGCGCGTTCTTCCATGCAAACAAAAATCCACCAGCTCTTCTGGCAGGTTGACAAAAAAATCCTGGACCCGATGGTTCAGATGTCGGTTGCCACGCTGGAACCCAATTTGATCTATGATCAATTTGTAAACCAAAGACGTTTGGAAAAACTCGACCAGCAATTTCCCACTAAAACCATTAACTATAAACCGGGTGATGTTCTGGTTGCCGCCAAAAAGATAATGCCGGAAGAAGATGTGCGTTTACTCACAAGCTATCGGAAACAAATTAGCAACCAAATATATCGGGACGCTCTCTGGATTCTATTTACCATCCTGTTTATAGTGGTTTTATTCAATTTATTCATTGAAAAAATTATTGTCGACAGATCTCATACAGAACCACCGTGCCATATCTTGCTGTCTTTGTTGATCATACACGTTATCATTTTGAAAGCATGCCTGATTTTCACGCCATTTCCGATCTACATGCTGCCCTTCAGTTCACTGCCATTGCTGGTGATATCTTTAAATCATGGCAGAATTACCGCCATCGGCACGACGGTGGTCGCCGCCTTTTTGGTCAGTCTTTTTTGCGGTCGCATATTTGAAATTGTTTTGTATTTCATATTTGGAGGCCTCTCAGCCGTCCTGGTAGCTTCCCGGATACGTAAACGCTGGCTGATCCTGTTCCCGGCATTGTTGGTCGGCTTTATTAACGTCACCAGTGTGATCGCATTTACCATCGATTGGCAGGCCACCTTCTTGCAGCTTGAAAGTTTGCCAACCATTGGAATAAATATTTTTAGCCAAATTTTCGACGCCTCACTGATAAAGAATATGATTTGGGCGTTTGGCGGTGGTGTTGCTGCCGGCCCGCTGGCGCTGTTACTTTTACCGTTGCTTGAAGTCAGCTGGCAAACGGCGTCAACCTTTAAGCTCAATCGATATACAGATCTGCAACGTCCTCTATTGAAAAAGCTACTACAAGAGGCTCGTGGCACCTATCAGCATTCCATGACCGTGGCGCACCTGGCACAGGCCGCCGGCGAGGCTATCGGTGCCAACACGCTTTTAATAAGAATTGGTGCGTATTATCACGATATTGGGAAAATCACGAAACCCGGCTTCTTCATCGAAAACCAGTTCGACGGCCACAATCCCCATGACAGCATGGA
>JASFPE010000431.1:0-4924 GCA_050116155.1 Desulfobacterales bacterium | reverse complement strand
AAGCCGTCACGGTCGCGGTCAAACGGGCGTGAGGCTTTTTCAGGCTCGTCGTTGCGCGTGGATAGGGCTTTCATGGCATTAAATCCGGCAATACAGGTCGGATTAATCGTAGCTTCCACTCCGCCGGTGATCATTACATCGGCTTTACCGCTTTGAATTAATTTAAATGAGTCCCCGGATGCATGTGCTCCCGCTGCACAGGCTGTCGCCGTGGAGGCATTGGGGCCTTTCGCGCCATAACGAATGGATATCATCCCCGGTGCCATATTACCGATCATCATGGGGATAAAAAACGGGCTCACCCGTTTGGCCCCCTTTTCTTCCAGCGTAACACAGGTATCTTCAAGCACGGTCAGGCCACCCAATCCGCAGCCGGTGTAAACACCCACTCTATAAGCATTGGCGCTGTCGATCTCCAGGCCTGAATCTTCAATGGCCATTTGAGTGGCTGCCATGGCAAAAGCTATGAAGCGTTCGGTTCGTCTGGCTTCTTTTTTGGTTAAAAAGTCCTCTGCATGAAAATCATTAACTTCTGCGGCGATCTTGGTTTGCAGATGCGCAGTGTCGAAGCGCGTGATATCAGTCACACCGGATTTCCCGGCACAAATGGCCTTCCAGGCCGCTTCCTTTCCCAATCCAACGGGGGTTATAAGACCCACACCAGTGACAACAACACGTTTTCTCAAAACCAGCCTCCTTTTCCCGTATACGGTCTCTACCCCCACAACCGATTTTCATTGCGGGCCTGCGGGAAAATTATTTTTACTTCAAATCTGCTAGCAGATTAAGTATGAAGTAATTTATAAGTACCTGAAATTAATTTTATAATAAAATTTTTTACTTATTTAATTAATAATAACGTTAAGTAATTTAATTTGACGGAATTGTCAAGAACAATGCTCACAGTTTATCCAGCAATCGATCATGAATATTGTCAAAGCCGCCATTTGACATGATTAAAATGATGTCACCGGGCTTGGCAGCTTCAACAAGAAAATCAATAATCGCCTCGGTGGTTGGGAAAAAATAGGCATCCTTTTGCCGTTTTCTCAGATCATCAACCAGTTTTTCTGATGAAAAGCGATCCCCAACCGGAATCTTTTCCAGCAGCGGTGGCCTGCGAATGCAAATCACATCGGCCATTTCAAATGCCCGCGGATAAACCGATTGAAAAACCTTGCGCATGCTCGAGTTCGTGCGGGGTTCAAATACCGCAACCAGGCGACGATTGGAATATTGCGCCTTGACTGCACCAATGGTCTCCCGAACTGCGGTGGGATGATGGGCGAAATCGTCCATGATCATAATCTCTCGTTTTTGACCCCGAATCTCCTGGCGCCGTTTAATTCCTGCAAAGGTTTCTAGCCCACGAGAAATCATTTTGACCGGAACCATCAATCGATCTGCCACCGCAATAATCGCCAGGGCATTAAACAAATTATGATTGCCGAATAGCCGGGTTCGAAATCTGCCAAACCATTTGTTGCGTTTGAACACCTCAAATGACGTCCACGGGGCATCGATACGGATCTCGGCCAGGCGCCAGTCAGCATTTAAGTCGATACCATAGCGCTCAATTTGACAGGATCGATGGTTGAGAAGATTAACTACATTACGGTCCCCTTCAAAAGCGATCAGCGCACTGCGCTCTGAAATACCGGCAAGGAAATCATCAAATATGGTGATCACATGATCCAAGTCCCTAAATATGTCAGCGTGGTCAAATTCGATACTGGTGAGAACGGTAACCGCCGGGGGATAATGCATGAACTTGGGCCCCTTGTCAAAAAAAGCCGTGTCATACTCATCGCCCTCAATAATGATGTATTCTCCTTTTCCGAGATAATAATTGCTATTAAAATTTTTTAAAATGCCACCGATCACAAAAGTCGGGTCATAACCGGCCTCAGCCAGCAGCCAGGCCAGAAGAGAGGAGGTGGTTGTTTTGCCGTGGGTACCGGTGACCAGCAGAATCTTTTTTTCGGCTGCCACAAAGTGGTTCAATGCCTGTGGCATTGAACAGAAATGCACTCCCATCTCGGCCGCTGCCAGCACTTCCGGATTATCTTTGGTAACCGCATTGCCCACCACCACTAAATCGAGAGCGTCGGATAGATTTGTCTTATGGAATCCGTCCATCACTTGAATTCCATGTTGCTCCAGAAAATGACTCATCGGCGGATACACCCTTTGATCCGAGCCAGTAACCGAATATCCTAAATCCTTTAACATGCAAGCCAATGCACCCATTGCCGTTCCACAGATGGCGATCAGGTGGACTCGTTTTACTCTTTCCGGAATCCGATTTTTCCTCATATCCATTTTGGTAAATCCTTTGGCATGATCGCTGCGATAGCTCATATGTCTACGAATCGGAAGCAAGCAGAAATGAATCAGTAAAATACAGTGGGCTAAGATAACAACCTGTATGAGATTATGGCATTGGGCGGTTGCGAAAGGCTGGTGATTTATTTAGTTGGTATCCAGAACCATTCGGATATTTTGCGATAAACTCTGCATGTTAAATGGCTTCTGGATAAAGCCGTTGCAGCCACGGGATAAAATTTCCGTGGCTTGCCCGTTGAGGCTATATCCGCTGGATAACAGGACTTTTGCCTTCGGATTGACCAGCTTAATCCGGTCATAGATATCTCCGCCATTCATTTTCGGCATCACCATATCCAATATGGTGACATCGATGACGTCTTTGTTTTTCTGGTAAATCTCCAAGGCATCAGCACCATTGCTTGCGGTGAATACATCGTAGCCGAGTTTACTAAGCATGCGTTCCCCGACGTCGAGAATCATGCCCTCATCATCGACCAACAAAACGGTCTCTTTGCCTTTGTAAAGGGTCTCGTGGGGTTTTTCCTTTGCAGCAGCTGTTTTTTTCGTCGCCGGCAAATAGATCTCAAATCGAGTTCCCTTATTGACTTGGCTCCAAACATTGATGAAGCCTTCGTGGTTTTTGACGATGCCATAAACCGAGGCCAATCCCAATCCTGTACCTCTGCCCATCTCTTTGGTAGTAAAAAACGGATCAAATATGCGCTGCTGGGTTTTTCCATCCATGCCAACCCCGGAGTCAGCTATTGTTATCTTGATATAATTACCGGCGCTGACATGATAGGGTCGAAACTGTTCCTCATCTATCGTATAATTTTCAGTCTTTACCGAAAGTGTTCCGCCATTTGGCATCGCCTGCAAGGCGTTCAGATACAGATTCATAATGACCTGCTCTATCTGACCACGATCAACTTCAACGTTCCAAAGATCCGAATCATATTCACCGTTAAAGATCACCTCTTTGTTAGTGCGGCCAAACATAAGATTTTGCTCTTTCAGTAGCTGATTAATATCTGTGAGGCTTATTTCATACTTCCCGCCCCTGGCAAAACCGAGGAGTTGTTTGGTGAGATCGACGCCATTTTGAACCAGTTGCTCAATTTTCTTTAGATTTTGATAGAGAGCAGATGCCGAATCTGTTTCCAGTAAGGACAGCGAGACGTTGCCCTGGATTCCCATCAATAAATTATTAAAATCGTGTGCAATCCCGCCCGCCAAAGTACCGATGGCCTCCATTTTCTGAGCTTGCCGCAATTGCCTTTCCAGCCCGACTTCATGGGTGACGTCCCGTTGAACGCGCACATAATTGGTTATATCGCCGGAGCTGTCCTTGACCGGCGAAATGGTCGTCTCCGTCTCGCGCAGAGTCTTATCTTTAGCTTGCACAATCAAACGCCCATGCCATATTTCTCCGCACTGAAGTGTATCCCAGATCGATCGATAAAAAGCGTTATCATGCGTTTCGCTATGGATAAGTTCGATATTCTGGCCAATGACTTCCGATCGCGAATAACCTGTTATTTGTTCAAATGCCGGATTTATATATTGAATGGTACCCTTACCGTCCGTTACGATAATGGACTCCGCGGCTTGCTCAACGGCGGTCACCAGAAGATGCTGCTGGGATACATTAAGTTTATCTGCACCTGGATCGGCGCTGTGATGAAAATCCATAGTTGGGGGAATATCTTTGGCGGTCATCTATTTCCTAACTTAGCTGCATAAGTCCGCATACGATCGTTATGTTTAATTATTACAAATATCTTTGGAGAAATCAATATGTATGAGGCCCAGGTTTCAGGTGTCGGGTTTCAGGTGTCAGGAAACAGAAGACAGAAGTCAGATGACAGAGGATTTTGAGATTCAGGAATTGAGGGATTCAGGAATTAAAGTGTCGGTGAACGGAAATGATTTTACAATAATTAAACTTAGGATTATCTTGACTTGGCGGTCGGTTTTTATGATATCAAGTTTGGCCAAGGTTGGAATACCATCTACATAGTTACTCAACTTTGGGGAAATTTATGATATTTCAGGATATCACAGGCTGTCAGAAGCATCTTTTTTTAAAATAATATCAATTTGTCGCAAGTTGACCTCTGGTCGAGTTAATGGCAATCATAGGTATTAACTAAATCAAACATGGAGGTTTCATGAAGCTAACGATCAATATCTTATTTACACTTGCCTTAGTATTTTTCTTCTTTCTGCCAATATTAAATGGCTGCGCAAAGCCTGGAACTGTAATCATAGAAAGCGAAGAAGGAAGAGTTATTATAGATTCAAAGGGAAAGGAGCCTTACTATCCGAGTGAAGTTTTAAAAATTCCACCGGGCCAAATGCCGCCACCGGGAGAATGTCGAATCTGGTATCCTGATCGACCACCTGGCCAACAGCCTCCTCCTGGAGATTGCGAAGAGCTGCAATATCAAGTTCCACCTGGAGCTTATTTAATACGAGGATAGCGACAAAATTTTGGATAGTACGCATTGGCTTATTCAGAACATATCGAATATATTTATGATATCAAATTAGGATATCCGTAATTTTGTCAGAATGGTAATATCATCTAATAGCG
>JASFPE010000430.1:0-4988 GCA_050116155.1 Desulfobacterales bacterium | reverse complement strand
GTGCCTTTACAGGATTTTTTCCTGGCTCCGAATGATTATTCTGAAACGGTTCTTAAACCCGGTGAATTTTTAGTAGAGATCCAGGTGCCAGACGAGGGCAGCAAGACCAATCAACTATTTTTGAAACATCGAATACGTCATGCTTCGGATTTTGCGCTTGCCAGCGTTGCAGTGGTCGCGGAGATGTCTGAGGGTATCGTTCAAGACATCAGGATCGTAATGGGAGGTATTGCTCCATCTCCTTATGTAGCCGATGGAACTCAGGAGATAATCAACGGCAAAGGGCTGGACGCAAAACTCATTTCACGGGCTGCGAAAGCATCGCTGGAGGGTGCCCGACCACTTCCCCTGAACGGTTATAAGATAGATTTGGCAAAGGCTCTGGTTAAGCGCGCTTTGGAATTAATCCTCAAACAAATTCCCCCGGCATAGCGTTTGAGTAGAAGCATCTCTAGCCACCCCCAAGCACCCAGGGAAATTTTCTTATTTACAGTCAAATCTAAGAGATCAGCCGTTGGGAATTCACAGCCTTTCATCAAGAATTTTCAGTCGTTCTTCCATGCCGCTTTCACCGGTCAGAATCCTTTTGATCCCGAAAATAGGCAGTTTCCCCAGGCCTCGCTGCTGAGCCGTATTTTGCAATTCTTCAATAAAAACACCGGACTCCTCCTTCTCGGAGGTATCCTCATCCAGGCCCAGGAATTTACCCTTACCCTTGCTGATCTCAACGCCGCATGACGGGCTGGGGTTCATGCCGATGATCCCCGGGATCTCATAGCCAAGATTAAGGTATTGCTGGATTTGGTCCACAACTGATTCTGCATGTTTTCGAAAACATGCCCTTATTTCCGATTCAGGCAGCTCACCTGCCAGCTCTTTTTCTAAGCCCAGGCACAGAAATTCAGGGCACGGCATCTGGATTATGCCCACCTCCTTTTGAAGAAGTGTTTGAATCAAGGGAGTGTTGGCGCCGGCAAATGCACTTCCTTCCGGAAAGCGGGTATTGATATTGAGAAAACAGTGGGCCAGAAAAACGACCCGCCTTTTCCTCTTGTCGTTCTTGTCACTAAGAAATATGTACCCCAAGCGGTGGGCGTCTGAAAAGGATCCTTTGAATTCGAGATCGCCCGTTGCCCATAAAGCAAGAAAAAAGGGGAGTTCCTGAGAGACTATTCTTTTCAGCGTCTCCTTGCTGCAAGTAATCGTGACTTGAGCTTCCTGCGGTGGGCTCATCGTGATCATGCCGGTGTCTGTTTTCCAAAAAACCTGGTCGTTTTCCACTACCCATTGTATTACCTTGTTCCAATTCCTCAATCTCAACAGAGCGTCTTTGCTTTTGTTTGCTTTCATCATCATTTGGCCGGTTAATTCAGAAGCAGAAAACTCAGGAGCCATTTTTCCCTCCGTTGCAAATCACGTGGGTTGATTCGGTGGATAATTCAATTCAGATGCACCTAAGAAATCATGATTGATGATACGCGTAATTGGAAATTTGGTAATAAAGAAATTTGGCTGAGTCGAAATTGGTTGCTGGTACGCCAAAACGTATAAACACCAATCCTTTGTTAATCAGAATTGTATTCCCAGCCCCGGCTGTTAAGACCTTCCAACAGGGGGCTGGGGTCACGATTTCATACCAGGTTGTGTAGATATTATTCGTATTTCTTCAGAAAGTCCACTACACTGTCCACCAATTCAGGACCGACCTGTTCGCGGTATTTCATAAATACGGGCTTGGTCAGTTCCTTATAACTGGCCTTTTCTGCGGCAGTCGGATAGTAGTTCTTGACTCCCGCTTTTGCGAAAACGCTGTTGAGGATGTTGTTGTCGGATGTTGCATTTGAATCGTCGATATAGTAAGCATCTGAGTTCTTCTCGAAGTTCTCACCCGCCTCTATAAATGCCTTCTGAATGTCCGGCGAAAGGCTATTGAAGAATTTCAGATTTACGATAAACGTGGCAGGTGACGCATGCAGCTTCAAATCGGTGAAGTATTTACAAAGCTCCTGCATTTTCAGGACGTTTAAGAACTGGGGGGCAGTGGAGACACCGTCGATCACACCTTGCTGAACAGCAGAATAGAGCTCGCCCGGTCCCATGGCGATGCCCATGCACCCCAGGGAGCTGATACTGTCGACCAGCACCGAATCGGGCATGGTACGAATTTTGAGTCCCTTAAAATCGTCTTTTGTTCTGATCTCTTTCTTGGTGTTCATCACCCCGAGCCAGCCGGTATGGGCGTATCCCAAAAACTTGAGCCCTTTTGCCTCCAGCAGGTTACCGACACGATCGCCCTCAGCGCTGTCGAGCCAGGCCCGATACCCTTCATAGTTAGGCCAGAGGAAAGGGAGCGTGAAGAGTTTGTGTTCTTTGACAAGGTTCTGGGTCCATGCCGAAGTGACCACTGTCCCCTGGATGGATCCCATCATAGTGGATTCGGTCGTCGTTTGATGTCTGCCTAAAACGCCATCGCCGAAGATCTGAACGTCGACCTTTCCACCTGTCGCAGCCTCCACTTCCTTTTCAAAGGTCAGGAGAGCCTCATAATATGAGAAAGTCTTAGGAGTTGGATCGGCGATTTTGCAGATAATCGGCTCGGCAAAGCCCGTCGAAAACAGGGCTAGACTGCAAAAAAGAGCCAAAATAATTATAACCATTTTTTTCATATCGTATTCACCTCCTATTCAATGCTAAAAACATACGCGAATAGTTAATTTGTGATGTTATAATCATTGAGCCTGAAGATCCCCAGATAATAATTTGAGGAATCAATTATTAGATATATATCATAAGGCATCACCTCCTTATAAAATGCTTATCTCAAAAGTTTTCCTAATTGGAAAATTTAAATCCCCGGCCAGATCATCCTGGGGATGACCAGTATAACCCAGGGTACAAACATAATGAACAGAAAGCTGATGATAAGAATCCCGATGTAAGGTATCATCGGCCGAAACATAGAGCCCAAATTCGCTCTGGCGATACCGCAGGTTACGATAAGCAACACCCCAATCGGAGGCAAGATTAAGCCGATGCCATTTGCCGCCACGGCAAGAAGTGTATACTGCAGGGGGTGGATACCCAATTCGAGCGCAACCGGATAAAAGATGGGAAAGAAAATCAGCAATGCGGGAAGGCCGTCCAGAAGTGCAGTCGTCACGAGGAAAACCAGCATTGTGATAAGGAGAAACACGTAAGGGCTGTTTGTATAGGACGTGATCAATTCTCCCACCATTTGGGGTACATTTTGAGTAGCAAGTATCCAGCTCAAGAATACCGAAGCCCCTGTCATCAACATGACCGATCCTGTTATCAAGACCGTCTCGTTAAAGATCCTTGGAAGATCGGAGATCTTGATCTCCTTGTACAGAAAGATGGAAACGATGACCGCGTAAAGAACTGCCAGCACTGCAACCTCAGTGGCTGTCGCCACGCCTCCCAATATGCCGCCAAAGATGATAACCGGCATCATCATGGGAATAATCGCATACATAGCAGCTTTGGCCATCGTGCTCCATGAAAACTTGTCTTCGCCACCCGGCAGTATTCCTTTGCTGGCTTGGTAGTAAATGACGATACAGAGAGACAGGCACATCAATGTCCCGGGCAGGAATCCCCCGAAAAACAACGCTGCAACAGACAGATCCGACAACATCGCCATCACGATCATCACCAGGCATGGGGGTATCAGCATTCCCGCACCGGAGGCAGCAGTTATGATAGAGACGCTGTGCTGCTCAGAATAACCGGCGCGTTTCAAGGGCGGTATCATTATCGAGCCGATAGCCGAGGCATCGGCCACAGACGAACCGGATATACCTGAAAACAGGATCTCAGCAACCACCACCACCATCCCCAAGCCACCCCTAACGTGGCCCACCATCGCCCGAGCAAGGTTGACCAAACGCAGGGAAATACCTCCCGTTTCCATGATTGTCCCGGCTAAAATAAAAAACGGGATGGCCAGAAAAGGGAATTTGTCGATGCCCGATTGCATCTGCTGGACGAGCATCATAATCGGGATGTCGAAGACGATAATGCCAAAAAGCGAGGTGAGTGCCATACAAAATGCGATGGGTACATTCATGAAGATCAGAAAAAAGAAAAAAGCAATCATCAACCAGAGCATCTTTTTATCTCCCCCCAATACTGCGTATTTGGCGCACTAAAATCGGTATCTGAAAAACGATCATCAGGGCTCCCCCCACCGGGATCGCCAGGTAAACGTAAGCCTTGGAGAAATGCATCACCGGTAAGGTTATAAACTTGACCATATCCATCATCATGATACCTACGTGAATCAAAATATAGGCGACCACCAGAACCGCAACACTTGCCATGATTTCGGTGGCCTTTTGCCAGCGCTCCGGAAAACGTCTCGTGATCAGGTCCAGGTGGAAATGTAATCCGTGCCGCACGGCAAGTCCGGCTCCGACAAAGGAGACCCATTGAAAAATGACCATGGCGAGCTCCTCTGCCCAATCAAGCGGAAAATGCAATGCATAGCGGAAGAGCACCTGAAAAAGAACGATAAGCGTTAGTGCCGCGCACATAACACTTGCCAAAAGTTCCAAAGGGTTTTTCCGACTCCACTCAGAAAGCGTCGGTTTTGGCTCTGATATTACGGTGGTTTCTTCCATCGTGGTCCTCATCCGGTGTTTTTTAGTTGGTTAATAGCGCTCTCCGGACAAATGCTGGCGCAAAAGGAGCATCCCATGCATTCATCAGTTATCCAAGGAGATTCATTTTCCCATGAGATCGCACCATAAAAGCAGGCCTCGACACAGGCACCACATTGGATACACTTGTCTTCATCGACTTGATAGCGCTCCTTCGATAGTTGAGCTACTTCGGAGTATGTAAGCACATGCTGATTGGCGGCGCCGATGATTTCTTGCACTGTTCCGTATCCCTTCCGATCTAAGTAAGCAGACATTCCTTTCAGGATTTCCGTTAGCAGCCCATAGCCATGTACCATCACCGCCGTG
>JASFPE010000429.1:0-4995 GCA_050116155.1 Desulfobacterales bacterium | reverse complement strand
GCAATGGTTGAAAGATCTCCCAGATCCTCGACTTCGCCGGCGGCAATCTTCTTTAAGATTCGCCGCATGATTTTACCGCTGCGTGTTTTCGGCAGTCCATCGGCCCACTGAAGGATATCGATGGTGGCAATGGGTCCGATCTCAGTACGGACCAGTTGCACCAGTTCTGTTTTGAGATCATCGGTTTTGGAAACCCCGGTGTTCAATGTAACGAAGGCATAGATACCCTGTCCCTTTATGGAATGCGGATATCCTACCACGGCTGCTTCGGCAACATCATCGTGCAGCACCAGCGCCGATTCAACTTCGGCGGTCCCCAGGCGGTGCCCCGAAACATTGAGAACGTCATCGATTCGGCCGATGATCCAGAAATATCCGTCTTCGTCCTTCTTGGCGCCGTCACCGGTAAAGTACATGCCCGGCACCTTGCTGAAATAGGTCTCAATATAACGATCATGATCGCCGTAAACGGTACGGGCCATACCCGGCCAGGGTTTACGAATGCACAGGTATCCTTCCTGATTCGGATACTTGACCTCCTCACCGGTATCATCGAGAATCACCGGATCGACCCCGAAAAACGGAAAGGTGCAGGAGCCCGGCTTTACGGGCGACACGCCGGGCAAAGGCGTGAGCATGTGGCCGCCAGTTTCGGTTTGCCACCAGGTATCCACAATGGGGCACCAGTCGCGGCCGACATGGTGATAATACCAGCGCCAGGCTTCCGGATTAATGGGCTCCCCAACGGTGCCGAGAAGTTTTAAAGAGGAGATATCGTATTTTTCAACGTATTCCGGTCCCTCTTTGGCCAGGGCACGAATGGCGGTGGGTGCTGTGTAAAATTTGTTAACCCGATATTTTTCAACAATTTGCCAGAAACGGCCGTAATCCGGATATGAGGGCACCCCTTCAAATAAAATACTGGAAAATCCATTAATCAACGGACCGTAAACGGTATAGCTATGTCCGGTCACCCACCCGATGTCTGCCGTACACCAGAAGGTCTCATCGTCTTTTAGATCAAACACCAGACGGTTGGTCATGGCTGCATGCAGCAGATAGCCGCCATGGGTATGAACCACCCCTTTGGGCTTGCCGGTACTGCCGCTGGTATACAGAATGAACAACGGGTCTTCCGCATTCATGGGCTCCGGGGAAATATACTCCGGCAAATCGGAATCGGCCATGGCTTCGTGCCACCAGATCTCACGCTCCGAATTTAAAGCAAATGCCTGGCCGGTGCGGCTAAAGACAATAATGGTTTCGACATCGGGACAATTTCTAAGCGCCTCATCGACCGTTTTTTTCAGCGGCACCACCTTACCCGCACGATATCCACCGTCTACGGTGATCACCATTTTTGCCTGACAATCCTGAATCCGGTTTGTCAACGCTTCGGCACTGAACCCGCCAAATACAACGCTGTGAATGGCACCGATCCGCGCGCAGCCTAGCATGGCGACAGGCAACTCCACGATCATGGGCATATAGATAATAACCCGATCGCCTTTTTGAACCCCCTTTGACTTTAAAACGGCTGCAAATCGGTTGACCTGTGAATAAAGCGCTTCGAAAGTAACTTCTTTGGATTCAGCCGGGTTGTCTCCTTCCCAGAAATAAGCCACTTTGTCTTTGATGGTATCCTGATGTCGATCCAGGCAATTGAATGCCGCATTCAGGATGCCACCCCCAAACCATTCTATTTTTGAGGCCTCAACGTCGTACCGAAGCACAAAATCCCAATCTTTTTCCCATGTAAGATAGCCTTTGGCCTGTTCAGACCAAAAACTATCCGGATCCTCAATGGAACGTTGATAGAGATCGGTATATTCTTTCATCGATTTTATATAGGCAACTTTTTGAAATTCAGGCAGGTGCACGTCATACCATTTGGGCGTGCCAGACATTATCGATCCTCCTTTCGAAAACATCATCGGGCAGTGATTAAGCTCAGAAATGAATTTCGCATATCATTCGGATTAAAGCAATATTTCATATTTTTCCCGGACAACCTGTTCGACTTGGGCCGGGATATACGATTTTTCTGCCCTGGCGATGATATTTTTGGCAATCTCGCAGGCTCGGGTTCTGGTGTCATGGGCGCCGTTTTGTTCCCAATTTTCACGACTGTTTTGATCGGTCACGCCATTTCCACTGAAATATTCAGTTCGCATGTGATCCATGGTGTGCGTTGAAGTGATGAAGGTCCCCCCCGGGCCCACTTCATCAATGGCTTCGAGTGCCAGATGCTTATCATCTACCTGGATCCCCTTCAGCACCTTGCAGCACATCCCAATGATTTCATCATCGATCACATATTGCTCATACGCCACGGTTAACATGGACTCCAGAATTCCGGCGGCATGGTGCACATAGTTTGAACCGCCCATGGTTGCCAGGAGCGTTGTCAATGCTTTTTCCCAGCCGGCCTGCGTATCGGGAATCTTCGAATCCGAGATCCCCGATGAGTTATAGTTGGGAACCTTGATGTGATGGGCGAGTTGATGAATGGCTGCATTCATCATGCCGCATTCTACCGCACCGCCCTGATACCCCAAATCCCGCAAATTGGCCATTCCGGGGATACCCCCGTAAATGACCGGCGCCCCCGGGCAGGTTAACTGGCATATGGTAATTCCGCACATCTCTTCTGCATGAAGCTGGGCCAATGTGCCGGCCATGGTCATTGGCGCGGTCGATCCGGCCATGGGGGCACTGGAAAGGGCCACCGGGATTTGATGGCGCACTGCTGCCTGCATGTTTAACGTCGACTGTGTGCACAGCTTTAAGGGGCTGATGGCAAAACAGGCTACTGTTGAAAAAAAAGGTTTTGCTTTCAGTTTTTCAGCTCCGCCGGCGACTATTGAGGCGATATCGAAAGCCTTTTGAAAACCCTGCTCATCGGTTATACCGAACATGACGTGTTTGGCCGTTCCTTTTAAAGACGCGAATAGGGAATTTTCATCATAAGCCGCCGGTGAAACATCTGTAGGTATGCAGGGGCGCAGGAAAAAATGGATGTGATCCAGGGCATCAACCAATCGTGCCAGCTGATATAAATCTTTCAGCGTAGAGGGGCGGGCTTCACCGGTTTCTAAATCGAGTATTTTGATGGCAGCACCACCGGTGCCCAGGTAAACCCGATGCTGGGTTAGATCTAAGTCGTTTTCACCATCCCGGCTGTAGAGTATAACCTGTTCGGGTGCTTTTCGGACCTGCGCCATAACAAGATCTCTGGGTAGAAAGATCCTGGCGCGATCTCTGTCTACGGTCGCACCATTCGCTTCAAGCATATCAATGGTTTCATCCAGCCCATCCTCAAATCGAAATCCTGTTTTTTCAAGTATGGTTAAGGATGCATCATGCAGGATTTCGATATCTTTGAGTGAAAGTGGTCGATATATACCCCCTGAAAGACCCTTTAAATTCAATTTTTCCTCCCTCCCAAAAACTGCTAAAACCTACCCAGGATTTATATTAATAATCCCTGAATGGCCCAACTCTTCCAAGGATGTTTTCGCGGCAAGCTGCCGCTCCCACACTGCAACCGGAGCCAAATCCGGTTAGGTGGGAGCGGCTTCGACTCGGCTGAGCCTGTCGCAGGCCAGCCGCGATTCACCACGTGAAATCCAATAGTCTATGGGATATTCTTGGTTATGCAAATTTTTCAATATAATTTTTAAATACCAATTCTCCAGCGGGCTTTAGGTACCACTCAGATCCTGCTTCGAGTATTGCTTCTACCATAGAAGCCCCATATCCTCTGGAAAATGCGATGAGCAAGGTATCATCGGCCAATACGTCGATTCGACAGGGGACATGCAAAATGGGTCCTTGAACAAAATATGGTGGTGCCGTTTGTGGTGGTAAGAGATCAAGTGCAGTTATTTTTTCCATAATTGAAAAAACATGTTCACCGATTAGAGCCAAAAACGCAAAAGCCTCGGTGATGTCTGTATACGAAGAATCATCTGGTAATACCGAATCATACGCGGCGAGGTGACAGGCGACGGCTTGGGTTTGATTCATGCGGCTGATGAGAACCCCCTTTTCATAAATGCCGGCCCCCGGGGCTTCCGGGATCGTGATTCCCATTGGTTGGATCCGAGCGACCCGTTCATCTTGAATGTCCCACTTGGCAATGTGACTCAAATCAACCAAATAGGGACCGTTGCCCTCATCCTCATATTTCAGAACAATCTCCCAATCACCGCGCTGTTCGGTCTGTATCACTTTTTTCTCAAACGACACCGGCGAATATCTTCGAATTGGTTCCATTCCTAAATCTTCATCCTCTTTCCCTCTGGATCATAAAACGGCATCTTCACCACCGTCGCTTTCATCATCTGTTCGTCCCCAGACCCTTCAAATATTCTCAAGCCGGTGCCCGGATTGCTCAGCTCGGCATCCAGCAGCGCCATGCCGACAGCTGTCTTAAGGGTATCACTATAGCGTGCCGTGCACACATATCCGCGGATTTTTTCATCAACGATGATCGAACCGTCCGGTGGTACTCCGGAAGCATCATCCATTGTGATCCCCACCAGCTTCAGTCGCCCCGCCTGGTTTTCGGTGTCTTTGAGTGCAAACGCGCCAACGGTTTTTGCGTCGGTCTTATGTCGATCCCAGAGATGAGAAAGGTTTAGATCGTGTAAGGTGGTGCGTTGTTCGGATTCCGAACCGATGATCAGGTGACCTTTTTCCAGTCGCAGACAGCTTTGGGCTTCCAGCCCGAAATCCATTATATTGAATGCTTGACCGGTTTTTTTCAGCAAATCCCAAACACCCTGCATATATGATGAGGGCACGTGAAGCTCGTATGAAAGTTCTCCGACAAAACCGAGTCGCAATGCCAATACCGGCACGGCGTTTTTGATACGTAAGTCCCGATGCGCCAGGAAAGGAAATGCATCGTTGGATACATCTGCATCCGTGACTTTCTGTAAAACTTTGCGGGCATTAGGGCCTGCCAGGTTGATGACGCCAAATGCATCC
>JASFPE010000428.1:0-5000 GCA_050116155.1 Desulfobacterales bacterium | reverse complement strand
CCGTATTGTACAGCGATGAGAGCTTCTGGCGCTGGGGCTCAGCGAGATAGTTTTCAAATCCCTGCATTGAGAAACTCAACACACCGTCCTGTGCCAGGCGATCCCTGGCCAGTTCGAAAAAGCGATCCGTGTAAAAGCGGTTGATTTGAAATGTATCCGGTTCCGGTAGATTGACAATAATCGCATCATAGCGCTTCTCAGAGCTCGCCAGGTAAGCCCGGCCGTCCCGGTGTATGACATTTAATCCATCTATTTTTTTTATGAGCTTAAATTTAAACTGAACGTCCGTAACCTCAGGGTCAAGCTCTACATAATCCACCGACTGCAATGCATATTTTTGCAGCTCCTGCATGACGCCGCCCTCTGCAGACACCAGCAATACGTGGCGGATGTTTTCCAGCTGGGACAACGGGTAATGAATGGTTTCCTCTGCGACACTGATGTTATGGCTGCTGAACACCGGTACGCCATCTTCGAACAGGGTATATTGCTCCTGGTCTTGATGTACGGCAATGCGACCATAGCGGGTTTCCCGGTAATAAATGAGGTTGCCTTCCGGGGGTGCTAAAGAGGACTTTTCAGCAACCACGCCCGCCACCAGCACGGCAACAACCAGGGCCAGCGCAGAAACGACCATCGGGCGACGTTTGCGGGCTGAAGGAAAAAGCAAATAGGTGGAGATCAGCAGCGGGATATGGGCCAAAAAAATCGCCTGCAGCGGTGTGACCAGATAGACCAGCGCGAAGGAGAAAAGAACCCCACCACAGACATCTCCGATATTATCCGTAATATAGATGCGCGCACCCGGGTAATCGGAAAATTCATTTCTGAGTACAAAGAGGCTGTAGGGCAACACAAATCCAAGTAAAAGACAATAGGGTGTGACGGTTAACAGGGTGTAAAGCCATGTTGGATAGAAACCGACCGAGCTGCCATGAATAAAAAACACATCGCGCAGCTGCCGAATGGCGAGAATTTGCAGTGCGGCAAATCCACTGAGGCACAGAGAGAGCCAGCACAGCCGGGCAGGGGTGGCTTTCCATAGACTGGAGGTGATCGCCCGCGCCAGAAGGGTACCGATGCCCCCCAGGATCAGCCAGTTGAAAAGAATCAGGGCAATGACCATTTCATTACCCTGGAATTGGGTCAAAAATTCACGGATGGTCAACAATTGGGTGACAACCGAGGAAATACCCGTAGCGATGACCACCTGATGTATTCGGCGTTCATTTGTGCTCTTCAAAGTATTGGACTTGATAGGTCAGGACTTCGATTTTGGTATTGCGCCAGGCCTTTGATGCTAAACCGGCTTTCATGCAGAGGTGCGAAAGAAATTCCTCCGGTGCAGGTAATTGCTCCCACACCTGGGGTAGGAACGTTGCACTGGCATGTCCTTTACGGATGATAACGCCATCTATATTTACACGCAATTTATTGATTAAATCTTCGGCGTCATTATACTCCAGGGGTTGGGGCTCACTGAGAATACTGACCTCTATTTCTACTTTCGGCAGTTCTTGTTCGGTCAGGGGCGAAAAACGCGGATCGCGGAATGCGGCATTGATGGCATTATCCCGGACACTTTCTGAAAGAGGCTCGGTGGCTGTCAGGTTACCGATGCATCCCCGCAACTGGCCATCGATTTTAAGGGTCACAAAGGTCCCACAAGGAACTTGATAGCAGGATTCCGTCAATGACGATTTCACAGTTTCGGATTCATGTGGGGACACCGCTTTGCCGAGTTCTTTCATAATTGTCTGACGTGCCAGTCGAACCAGAACCTGCCCCTGTTCTTCATTTAAATGTGTGTTTACGTCGGTGTTTTCTTGCATGCGTTGATCTCCAAAGAATGCTATGGCGGCATAACCAACGACCCGCGAGTGATCGCCGGATGTATCTCCGCTGTTTGAATAATGGAGTAGCACCGGTTGCCAATGATGTCGTCGGGCCAGATAGATCAGAACCGAAATGGGTACGGTACCGCAGGCCCGGTTTTCCGATTTTAGGAGCTTGGATGCGTCCAACTCCGTAATCCATCGGATGGTTTCTCGATCCCGCTCGACGGCGTTATCATATGATAGAAAGTGGGATAAATCCGAGCTTACCACCAGCAGCGAATTCGCATCCCAAATGCCATCGAGTGCATCTGCAAATTGTCCGATATGGGTCGGGCCGACCACAACGGGTATGAGCCGGAGATTCTCGATATAGGACTGCAGGAAAAGCAAAACCATCTCCAGGGAGTGTTCGGTGCGATCAGAGGCCGGTATGGCCCGGAATAGGGCTGACCTGGTGCGCAATGTTTTAGCGTCTGGATGAAGATTTGCGGCACCCAACGGGGTTTCATAGGCACTGACATCACTGATTGCACCGTTTCTGAATCCGATATAATGATCGGGTCCCATTAAAATAACCTTGGAAAATTGCCTGCCGGGCAATACAAATGCGGCATGGGCAGCCGTCCAGCCGGAGTAAGCATAGCCGGCATGGGGTAGAATCAGTGCTTTGAGCTTTTTGGTTGCAGGAATGCGGATCTGTGTTTTTCGTGCCAGACGGGTGAGATGATCGATATCTTTTTTTATTCTGGTAGAATCGGCCGGATACCACGTACCGGCTTTGGCCGCTTTGCGAACTTCCCTGGCGTAAATGGATTCAGCAGGCAGAAGAAAGCAAATCAGGCAAATACTCAGACATAATGCACAAGACAGGAAAAAAGAGGGTTTCATGACTCCATACCTTTTGGCATATCAATAAAATACAATGAGAGCTAGTACCTGTCAAATAAAATCACTGTTTAGACATCGCATAGCGCAAAGAGTAATATTAGGTTTGCCGGTTTGCCAGTTTAGCCCGTTGAGCCAGTTTAAAAAAGAATGCCATTAGATTGTATTGTATTACCGGCAAACAGGCTAACGGGTAACGGGCTAAACCTTATAGCTTATGAGTATTTTGAGTCGATTTGCAAAACAACTATCGAGACTTAGACGGATTTCTAAGATAGGTTTCTAGGGGTAGGCTTCAAGCGTGGTCGCCTCATCATCCAACGGTTCGGCAGTGCAGACTTCTGGTTCGCAGGCATTCTTCCAATCATCGCGGAACATGATGTGATATATCGTGTAAAACATAAAGGACAGGATGTCATAAGCAGACATTTTGGGATCCGGTTTGTTTAATAGTAGGCTGGTTTGTTGTTGAAGGGCTGCGAAAAGTTTGAGTTGAGCCAGATCATCCAGGAAATCCATTACATTGGATACGTCCATCGATGGATTTGGCCTGGCTTTGAATTTGTTTTTCAAATGGCCTTTGAATTGAACGATCTTGGCATAGGATGATTTGAGTAAAAGTTCACGACTTTTATCGCTTTGAAAGGCTGCCTGGGATGCGATGATCTTTTGCATTTTTTCAGTTATGGCTCTTCGATCAACAGCCAGATGTTTGAGAAACATTTGCATTACGTTTTCCGGAACTGCCACCTGAATGGATTTGAGGGCTTCTTCTTTTTCCGCCAATTTTACCTGAAATTCAGTTGAGGCACTGCGCCAGAATACACGGCTGACATCTGCTACAGCAGCAATCTGCTGCTCGGAATTACCGTATGCATGTCGAATCTTGTCTTTTACATATGCAAACAGCCTGGCGGTTTGTTCAAACAAAAGATCCCCGGTAACGACTTTATAGATCATCACACTCATGGCATGCCAGTCCTGATAGTGCAAAATCTGTCGAAAATTGCCAAAACAGTGGTCTAAGACTTCATTGGTAAAGAAATGAGAGGGTGTCGCATAAAAAGGCGTACCCCCCAGCAAGGGTTGTTTGGTTTCTCTATACTTTGATTTTTCAAAATCAACGGCGGTCTCCACATCTATAATTCCCAGAGAGTATTCTTCCGGCGACATTAAAAACAGTGGATATTTTGCCGGATTACCGGCAACCAGCAGATTGTCCGGTTTTAGATCTCTCATCGAGACCTGTTTTACACTCAGCCAGGCCAAGAGATCGAGAAGATTTGTGGAGATGCTGGCCATTTGAGGTTTATTTTGTTCGCGTCTTATTTCATGGACATATGCTTTGATCATCTTGCGGTATGAATCCACCGCCGCTTGATTGGATTTCAGAATCTTGCGAATCAAACTATTTATCCCGGAAACCAATTTTTCGGGCACACCGCTTTCTTTTGGATTAACTTCTTTGCCGCCCAAATGGGTTAAGAACCAGCTCTGTATCCGGAATTGGGTGATTGAAGGGACCTCACCCGAATCCTTAATGAATTTTCGAACCTCTGCTTCACAAATGTTTGAAACCTGTCGGATTTCGTAAAAAACAGATTCGTTTTTTTTGCCATATCTGCCCTTAAATTTGGCAACTTCACCAATCGTCTCGGGATTTTCATTGACTTCCGATGGAATTGCATCTTTCAAATCATGCAAATTATCTATGATATGGCCGAGAAAATAAAATTTTGAAAAATCCATGAAGTAGATAAACGAACTTTTTATTTTCAGATATTCCTGATATTTCTCATATTTCGGATTATTACGCAGCAAGTTAATATATTGTTCTTCGAGCTTTTCCGCTGACAAGTGATCCGTGTTCAGGATGTTAGGGATCAGGTTCAAAATGACGGACACTTTGGGGATGACGCATTCTTTGGGAGCCAGTTTTTCAACGATGTGGCCTTCTTTTTTGATACTTTCAATGTATTGATCAAAGTTTAGAATGGGGCGGGTCGGAATTTTTACAACCAGATGCGCATCATAAATTACATAAAAACATTTGCTCTTGCTGCCGGTATCCTCACCCAGGGGGCCGATGGTCATCCTTCGTTTGACCCATTCGCCACGGTCGTTGATACGAAGTTCATATATATAATTCGGCCCCGATGATTTGGATGACAATGGCGTGATTTTGGCGGGGGCATCCTCAGGTGCATCAATCTGCGCTTTAAATAGCTTTACAAAATACTTGACGATATCCAGTCGGGTAATTTCGGTATCAGTATC
>JASFPE010000427.1:0-5012 GCA_050116155.1 Desulfobacterales bacterium | reverse complement strand
GACGATACGGCATTCGGATTCAACCTGGGCATCCTGCTGACGCCCCTGAGCAGCACCCGCTTCGGCCTCACCTATCGGTCCGAAGTAGATCTGGAATTCACGGATGTGGCCTCTTTAAGCAACATCGGTCCAGTGCTGCAGGGCCTGCTGAACCTTTCCGGGATTGCCAGTAAAAAAGTAGACATCGATATGACGATTCCGCAGGCGGTGATGCTCAGCGGTTACCACCAGTTGACCGACCGCTGGGCCTTGTTGGGCAATATCGGCTGGCAGGAATGGAGCGAGTTTGGCAAGCAGGACCTGACGCTGAGGTCTACGACCTCGACGACATTCACCCAGGATCTGGATTACGATGACACCTGGCACTTTGCCCTGGGAGCTCAGTACCGATTTGCCGACGCCTGGCTGTGGTCAGTGGGGGCGGCTTACGACACCTCGCCCACTGATGAGGACACCCGCACCCCGGACTTGCCCCTGGATCGGCAGGTTCGCATTGGCACAGGAATTCAATACGACTGGAATAAGGACGTAACCGTAGGAGCCGCATATGAATACTTGGATGCTGGCGACGCTGAGATCGATCAGGAAGGCGGGCCCCTCCAGGGATCCCTTAAGGGTGATTACGACACTAATGCCATACACTTCTTTGCTGTCAATCTGATCTGGAAGTTTTAATTTAAGATAGGATTAACAAAAGCTATTCATAATTTTTTAATTTTGTAGATTACTGCTATGTACCTCAATAACTCAATTTTTGCATATACCATCTGACAATCGGAAAAAAAGCATACAAAAAAAGATTGGATTTTATAGCTCTATATCAAACAGGCTTTCAAACCAATTTAACATCGCGTCATCCGCAATTTTTAGTCGTTTGGCCACCGCCGGCGAAAACGTTTTAAACGTAGCTGTCGAGCGCGCACACACCTTTTCAGCGGAATTGGTAATGACCCCCTCTATAATGGCATCCCGTTTGCCTTTGAGTTCAAGCACCCTGCCTTCAGCCTCCAGGGTTTCACTGATGATGACGGGTTTAATAAATTCCACTGTCATCGACTCGGTCAAGATGATACGCTTCAACAAATACATGGCAGCCCAGCTCATGACTTCATCCAGGATGGTGGAGACGACCCCGCCGTGGGCCACATTATTCCAGCCGCAGAGATGGTCGGGTATGGTTACGCGGGAGAAAACTGTTTTTTCGTTTGTAAAAAATTTCATCTGCAGCCCGGCCTCATTCACCGGGCTGCAGGCAAAACAATTATGACTGGCGCTGCTGGCGAGTTGTCTGAAATTTTCTTTTATCTTCATAGCGACATCCATTCCTCATCTATCTAATAGATGAGGTCAAACAACTTATCAGCCGCATCCTGATCAATATTCTTGAGAATTTTATATTGATCCAGGGCGGCTGCTTTATTTCCCTGCTGGAGAAACGCTTGCCCCATGTTAAAGTGCGCCGGTGCAAAATCCGGATCGATCCGTATCGCATCTTTGTAAGACTCTAATTCCGCTTCAGGCCTGCCGAGTTTTCCGTATACGATCCCTAAATTATAGTGTGCCGGTGCAAAGTCAGGTTTAAGCCGGATGACCTGTTTGTGAGCCTCGATGGCTTCCCGATATTGTCCAAGCTGGCTGTAAGCTATGCCGACGTTGAAATAAGCCGTAGCATCTTTCGGATTGATTCGGGTAACCGTTTCAAAGGCCTCTCTGCCTTCATCGAGTCGACCGAGACGCGCGTAGGCTACCCCCAGATTAAAGTAGGCCGCTTCGAATTCCGGATTAATCCGGATGACTTCTTTATAGGCAACAATGGCGTCTTGATGGCGGCCCAGTTTATTGTAATAGTTGCCTAAATGAAAATAAGTGGATTCATCGTAGGGATTGACCCGGATGGCCTGTTTGTAAGCTTCGATAGCACTGTCATGATTTTTGAGTCCGGCGTGACAATAGCCAAGACCATACCAGGCAACCGGATCGTTCGGATCCCTCTCGGTAGCTTTTTGAAAGTAGTGCAGTGCCTTTTGGTCCTGACCGTTTATCGAAAAATTAAACCCCGTGCGGCACAATTTTTCAGCGATGCGTGGTTTTTGTTTGCTGAGTCGATATGTCCATTCGGAGATGGTTGTGCCAGGACCCTCCGCTTTCAGTTCCCGCACCGACTTTCCGGATATGGCGAAATTGAGATTCTGGCCTTGCTGGTATTGGAAGGTCGCCACGCCCAGTACTTTGCCGTTCATATCGACCACGGGGCTTCCGCTGGAACCGGGCGATATTGGCGCAGACATTTGAAAAAAAATCCCGAGAGCCGGTATTTCACGGATTGATGAAACGATGCCCTCACTGACCGTTTGATCAAGTCCCATGGGGCTTCCGGACACCACGACACGCTGGGCGATTGCCGGCAGATTCTCGCTCACTTCCAGCCATCGGAACTTTCCCGAGGGAATATCCACGAGCACTTTGACGAGATCGGCAGGTTTATTTTCGGCCAGAATTGATGTGACGGGGTAGGTGTTCCCGTCTGATGTCCGAACTTCAGCGCCATATTTGCCGATGAGAACATGGTGATTTGTGATCAATCCCCCTTTTTTATCGACGAAAAAGCCGGTTCCGATATTGGCCACCTCGTTGTTCATGTCGTATGCAATTATGGTAACCACCGCTGGCTGGATTTTTTTAACCAATGTGGTAAGTTTCGTCGCAGCCAGGACCTGGGTTGCCGAAATCAGGATAATTAACAATATAAAAAAGGGTTTTAATTCTCGGTTCATTATCGCTCCTCAAGCTCCTCAGAATTAGCTTTTTCCACAATTCGCAGGCTGGATCGACATATTTTGGTACTTTAAATGGCTTGAAGTTACATGAATATTAATCAAAAAAACTCATTAAGTGTCAAAATAACCATCAAATTACTTAAATCAAAGAAAAGGCCATAAAATTCACAACTCCTGTTTTAATTCAAAAGGAGAAGGATTTGTATCCTTTCCAAATTGGTCGTTTTCCGCGATGGGAACTGTCATTCAAAGTCAAAGAGCAAGTAGATCAGATGCGCCGATTTACTTGATGGAGTATATGTTCGATGGGGACTTTCAAAATGTGGATTCGATCGACTGGTAAGCTAAAATACACTATATATTGATTTTTTTCTTGACAGTCAACAACATCTTGTGATATAAATATATTAAAAAAAATCAGTCGTTGCTGAATTTTTCCTTAATAATTAGTCTGGGCAGCGTAAATCCCCAAACGCGACTGCCCCCAACAGGTCATAGTGGATTTCGACCTGCTGTAGCGAAATTAGCCCACTTTTGATCAGAAACAATAATTGTTTTTGCCGCTATGACCTAAACCCCCCAACCCCCCCGGAGATCATCCCGGGGGGCTTTTTTTTTGAAATGGCTTTTAGTCTTCTTGCAGCTCGATGTTGGTTGGAGAGTTATTTTGAACCCGGTTGACAAGCTTTGAAACCGGATGGCTTTTGAATTCCCGGATAAGCCTGGTTTGCAGGATGGATTCCAATTGTTGTACATCCTGGTTTTCAGGATCAAGCCATTCATCGTAGGCTTCAGGCTGGAGGATAACCGGCATGCGATGGTGGATATCCTGCACCGATTTGCTGGCTGCGGTGGTGATGATGGTACATGATCTATAATCGGATTGATCCGGCAGGGCTTGTTTGTCCTTCCAGATTTCCCACAACCCGGCAAAGGCAAAGGGTTGGCCGGAGGGCAACGAGATAAACCAGGGCTGCTTATTTCCTTTTTCCCCTTTCCATTCGTAAAAACCGTCTGCCGGGATCAAACAGCGGCGTTTTTTAAAGGCTGCGCGGAAACTGGGTTTGGTCGCTACTGTTTCAGCCCGGGCATTGGTCAGCCGGGAAGCACTGGAAAGATTTTTGGCCCAGGATGGTACCAGACCCCAATACATCCTTTGCAGGTGGTAATCTTCTTTTTTTACTATGACCGGTATCTTCTGGGTGGGAGCGATATTATAGCTTGGCAAGATCTCTTCTGGGGCCGTCTGGATGTTAAAATAATTTTCAAGAGTTCTTATGGAACTGAATTGTACAAATCTACCGCACATTTATCATCTTGTGGTTTCTTTATAGAAGACACCACGACGCTCCTGTCCGTCTTCTCGTTTATCGTTTGGAACTCTTCGTCGATCAGTCCCGCATCTACGATCTTCTTTAGATCTTCTCTCCGGCTTGCGTTTGGAAGATATGGGTTGTCGTCTATCCGAGCCCGACCTTGTTCCACCATTATCTATTAACGGAAGCAAGCTGTCTAAACCACTCATGGGGCACCTACCCTTCAAAAGCGATCTACTTTTTTTCTACTGGATACCCGGCTTTTCGCCAGGCCATCCATCCGCCTTTGAGCGCATATACTTTTGTATATCCCTTGCTACTGAAAAAATGCGCCACACGGGCACTGGTCCGTTCATTTTTTCAGGAACAGTAAAAGACCAAGATTTTACCTTTAGGATAGGTTGTGTACCACTGAGGAACTTTCGCTGGATCTTCACGTGCCGCAGTTAAAATTTTCTTTGTACTGCTCCACCAGTTTTTCTGCCTGCGGACATCTATAATGGCCAAATCCGGATTTCCGAGTTGCTTCTTGAGTTCATTGACTGACATCCTCGGAACGGCAATGGCATCGTTTGCCGTAAGATTTTCCGGATAGGCGGCAGGCAATAATAAGACAACAAGAAGTATAATAGAAATATCGTCTTTCAGTCTCATTCTTTTTCTTCTTAATATCAGTTTTGAATTATAGTTGCAAGTGAGGGGTCAACCGAAGGGGAGAAATCAAATCATCTCGGGTTAAATTAGTAGAACCTATCTCAAAGATGTAGATTAGGGTTCATGGCAAGGCGCAGGGTGGCTCAAAAACGGAGCATACACGGTAGTATGTGAGCATTTTGAGCCGCGCTGCAACACCGCCATGGGCGCTAAGATGCATTTTTGAGATAGGTTCTAAAAAAATTAGGGGTAGCTCCCCAAGAGC
>JASFPE010000426.1:0-5022 GCA_050116155.1 Desulfobacterales bacterium | reverse complement strand
GTCTTTGTATACGGGTGTTTCGTGAACGTGGACTTCTACGGAATCATCTACCCCCATTGCCCGTGTTAAGACATGCTTAAATTCGTTACCAAGCAAATCTGCATATTCGGGATCACGCGCGGCTTGTTCTGCAAATACCGTATGCAGCACCGATATGAGCTCTATTCGGCCGTCGCGGATCAGGTAGATCGGGCTGTCCCCAACGTTGGCGACGATGAGGGTTTCGTCTGTGAAATAGACTGCTGAGACCGTTGAGCCCATCCCCCGATACGACTCATTTTCAAGGGCAGTCTGATGTACGATTTGGTTGGAGAATTCTATTCCGGAAAGTAAATGGTTTGCATCCTTCGAAAGGTCGTTGTCACAATCAGGCACTTCCCCGGGCTGGTCGTTCTGTTTTTGGTGTCTGATATAATCACGGATGTTATCAACCACCAGTTTGCTGGCCACCTCGCCGGCCAGGTGTCCTCCCATGCCGTCAGCCACGACATAGAGGCCCATATTGTCGTCAAAGAACAGGGAATCCTCGTTTTGATCCCGCTTCCTCCCAATGTCAGAAATACCTGCCGATTCGACAATAACCATAACTAATATCTTAGAAATCCTACAACATGAGCTTTCTGAATTCGAAATTTAGCTTAAGTAGAGCTTTGTTTTAATCTATAGTTAAAAGGTGTATTTTTTTATTTATCTATGGCGTTCTTTACCTATTTATATTATAAAAATCATTTGAAGTCAAGCATTTAGGGGTTGGATCGAGAGTTCTTGCGGCTTTAGGGGAAGGCTGAAAATTGAGAAAAAATAGAATTTTGGACACTTGATTTGCAAATATTGATAGGTAAGAATAATATGGTGCTCAGGATTAAAACCGCGAACTAGATCTAGTGGAGAAAAGATGCAAAACATCGCCGAATTGAAAAATACGGTACAAAATTATGCCTGGGGATCTTTAACGGCCATCCCTGATCTGCTAGGTGTATCGAATCCAACGAATATACCCCAGGCCGAACTCTGGATGGGGGCTCATCCCAAGGCTCCGTCTGAGGTTCAGTATGATGGTCAGTGGTTGTCTTTAATCGATTTGATTGACAAGTATCCGATAGATATTCTCGGAAAAGCGGTTGCCCAAAAATTTAGCAACACGCTTCCGTATCTCTTTAAAGTTCTTGCCGCCGCAAGTCCGCTTTCTATTCAGGCGCATCCGAATTTGTCGCAGGCCAGAGATGGCTTTCTGCGTGAAAATTCGCTGGAAATTCCATTAAATGCACCGCAGCGCAACTATAGAGATGATAACCACAAGCCGGAATGTATTTGTGCTCTGACGCCGTTCTGGGCGTTGTGCGGATTCCGAAAGATCTCAACAATAGTCGCTTATTTTAACGCCGTATGCCCCAAAGGATTAAAAGATGAATTGGCCGCATTAAAGCTGAATTCCTCTAGCAAAGGATTAAAACATTTCTTTTCGATACTGCTGACGCTTGATGCTGATCGCCGCCAATCAATCATTGATGAAGCAGTATCAAATGTCGGCAAAAGGGAGAGAGAAGATGCGACCTATGAATGGATCATGAAATTATCGGATGCATACCCGCATGACATTGGTATTTTATCGCCGCTTTTGCTAAATTTATTATGCCTTGAACCCGGACAGGCCATATTTCTGGGCGCAGGTCAATTGCATGCGTATTTGGGCGGTGTTGGTATCGAATTGATGGCCAACTCGGACAACGTGTTGCGGGGAGGGCTGACACCCAAACATGTCGATGTATCGGAATTACTGAAGGTGCTTCATTTTGATGAATATGAAGTGAACTGTATAGAACCCGATAAAAATAACAATTGTGAGTGGGTTTACGCCTGTCCGGCCAAGGAATTTGCCTTATCAGTTATTACGTTGCCTGAAAATAAATCGTATTTTCGCCTCTATGGAAAAAGTGTTGAAATATTGCTTTGCACCGCGGGTACGGCAGAGCTGATGGACATGGACCGCAGAGATATTCTTTCATTGACAAAAGGCATGTCGATAATCATTCCCGCAGCGGTGAAACGTTATAAAATAGAAGGCCAGGCCACATTCTACAAGGCCACTGTACCTGTATGATCTTTAGATCGCGAGGTGATTTTCGATAATATGTAAAAATATTGCGGGGCATCTTACCAGCGCCGAAAACGAATGTGAAAATCAACCGAAAACATAACACCTAAGACGTAAAGCAAAAAGGGCAATCATGGCTGGCAATACAATCGGCAAATTGTTTAAGGTAACGACCTGGGGTGAATCCCATGGCAGCGCAGTGGGGGTGGTCATTGATGGTTGTCCACCACATCTCACCCTTAATTCGCAAATCATCCAGACCATGCTAGATCGCAGGCGGCCGGGCTTATCCATAACCAGCACTCAACGCAGAGAAAAAGACAGGGCTGTGATTCAGTCGGGTGTGTTTAACGGTTTGACTACCGGTACGCCCATCATGATTATGGTTGAAAATAAAGATGCAGATTCGAAGGCATATGAGCCTTATGCTGCTGTCTTTCGTCCCGGCCATGGCGATTACACCTATCAGGCAAAATACGGTATTCGCGATTGGCGGGGAGGCGGTCGTGCCTCGGCGCGGGAGACCGCAGGCAGAGTGGCTGCCGGCGCAGTTGCAAAGACGGTATTGGATAACCAGAATGTTCGTGTTGTGGCTTATACCATCGAGCTTGGCGATGTAGCTGCTACCCAAAGGAATTTAGATGTTATCGATAAGAACATGTTTTGCTGTCCAGACATGGATACAGCCAAATTGATGAAGAAACGCGTTACAGATGTCAAACAACAGGGTGATTCGATTGGGGGAATTGTGGAGATTTTGGCAACCGGAGTCCCCAAAGGGATTGGAGAGCCTGTCTTTGACAAACTGGATGCGGAGCTGGCGAAAGCGTTGATGAGCATCGGCGCTGTCAAAGGCGTGGAAATCGGTTCCGGATTTCAAGCATCCAGACTGCTAGGATCTGAAAACAATGACCCCATTACCCCGCAAGGATTCAGGACAAACAATGCGGGTGGCATTCTGGCCGGAATATCCAATGGAGAGGATATTATTATGCGGGTGGCCGTCAAGCCCATCCCTTCCATCGCCATAGAACAAGAGACAATTGATCATGAAGGTCAAACAAGATCTATCTCCGTTAAAGGACGTCACGATATATCGGCCATACCGCGAATTAATATCGTCTGTGAGGCCATGGTCTGCATCGTGCTCGCCGATCATATGTTAAGACAAAAAGCCATCCAGTATTAGATCTAACCTAGTATCTCCTTCTTTTTTGGATAATACCATTCTAAGACTACTCCCGGGTACCAGAAAAAAATACGATTTATGACGTATTGTGTGCTGAATGTTTTTATGTAAAAAATTTTTGAGAATCGACGGCGTTTATGAAAGGAGGTAATTATGAAAAATTTTAGAAAACGGTTCACGTTGTTAGCAGTGGTCCTAGTTGTGTTAAGCATGTGCGTTTCGGCATTGGCTGAAGAGAAAGGAAAGATAAATATAAACACGGCATCCGCAGATGAATTGGAAAAACTAAAACAGGTTGGCCCGAATTACGCTGTCAGAATCATTGAATATCGCGAAAAGAACGGACCTTTCGAGAAACCGGAAGATATAATGAAGGTGAAGGGTATTGGACCCAAGACATTCGAGCTTAATAAAGAGCAAATCGCAGTAGAGTAAATTCAAATTTTATTTGAGTCAAAGCGCGTCGGTACTTTAATCGTTGCGGCTGTAATCCCGCAGCGGCAGGATTGAAAAATAATCAATTAAATAAAAATCTAATAATTTCAGCCACCTAAATGAGAGGTGGCTTTTTTTTAAGAAAATATGTACTTTTTTTCCTAATAACATTTGACTAGCACTTTGTCCTTTTGGCTGCAATTTGTCTTTATAAATTTTCATAAGTTCTTGACAATGCATTGATATTTAAGTAGGTTTGCGCAACATAAGACCAGGCCCCATAATCGTCCCTAACTGTAGCACAGGAGCAACGGATCTATGACACTCACAAAAGCAAAGATTATTGATGTAATTCACAATCAACTCGGGTATCCCAAGAATCAGTCTGCTGAACTACTTGAAATTTTATTAGAAATTATTAAGGGCACCTTGGAAAAAGGAGAAGATGTGCTCATTAGTGGATTCGGGAAATTTTGTGTGAAGGAGAAGAAGGAGCGCAGGGGGCGCAACCCGGCTACTGGAAATGACATGATTCTCGATGGGCGTAGGGTGGTTACTTTTAGGTGTTCCCATTTATTGAGGGCCAAAATTAACGGTGAGGAGTATTAAAACTCGATCCGGCGATTTTCTTTTTTTTAAATATAACGGATCAGGACGCACACGTTCGATTCGCTGGTAATATTGCATTTCACTGGCATCTCATTTCCGTTGGATGAGATGCTTTTTTTATTTCAATGAAATATGGAGAAACAGATATGGGTGGAATCATACTTCGATGGCTGACGCTGACTGTTGCAATTATCGCTGCTTCCTACCTGCTGGACGGCATTCGAATCGGCAACTTTTTTTCAGCCTTTTTCGCCGCGGCTCTGCTGGGTATTTTAAATGCCATCTTAAGGCCCATCGCACTCGTTTTAACGCTTCCGATAAACGTGCTGACCCTTGGCTTATTCACCTTTGTGATTAATGCCTTAATGTTAAAAATGGCCTCCGGTGTTATCCCCGGATTCGATGTCCATGGATTCTGGACCGCTATTTTTGGCGCTTTTCTAATCAGCATCACCAGCTGGCTGCTAAATTCTTTTATCAGCGATAAGGGATCAGTCACGTATATCAATGTACGACATGGACAAGATAATAGAAGACTTGATGATTTGCGCCATAATAATAATGATACGATTGATCTGGAGGATAAGGGGGGTGACAGGTGGGAGTAACAAAATCGGCATAGGGCATGGGGCATGGAGCATGGGGTCTTTCGAATTCGGAATGGGGAATGCGGAATTAAAAAAAAGATAAATTA
>JASFPE010000425.1:0-5064 GCA_050116155.1 Desulfobacterales bacterium | reverse complement strand
GCAAAAAGCAGCGCCACCAGCCGGGTGCGTATTCGGATTCGTAATGTTTTAGGAATCGTATACAGTTTACCTTCTGGAAAGAAATGGGGCGCCAATCTTTTTTGTGATATGTGCTCCAAAAAAAAGAAGGCAATCGTAACCGTAATAAAACCGGTGGCCAGGCTGACGTACACAGAGCGTTCAATCATGTTCGATCCAGTATCGTAAATCCAATGCAAAATTGGATATACAATGGCGGCCAGAAGCCACATACTGAAATCTAAAGCGATGAGCACAAACGGTTCGTTCAACAGTCGTTGGCGGGCATTAATTTTCAGCTCTGGAGATATGGTTGCGTGCTTGAATAACTCATTTAAATAGTGCCGGACAGGTTTTTCATAAAGTAAGGTCATTACCATAACGAATATAAATGCAAATGGCGTAAATGCCGCATCAATCCAATAGGGAATCGGATGTTTCCAAATTTCCTTGCTAAGCGGGCCTTCTGCGATGAGCATCAGGGCGTTGACGAAAAATGCGCCGATAAAGTTTGCCAGGAAGTTAGCACCCAACATCTCATTTTTTAGATGAAAAAGCTCCAATTTTTTCATGACCCGTCCCTCCAATATGCCACATATCTTCGGCACAGCCGTTTTGTGGGTGGTCGTTACCCTAACGGATTAGGTGTCACGGGTTACGTTATCAAGAAGACTTTAAAATCTCAACTTTCTTGTGTGCGCCGAATAAAGATTATCATTTTATCTGGTGCTTGAGTGTGATATTTATAGACAGAAATAACCCATTGAAAAAGCGTTACAGAGATCAGCGATGGCGCCAGGCCCTCAATGCGGCAAATTGAATTTCTTGTGTGATCAATCGTCTGAATCAAACCCTGGAGGAAGCAGCGATGTCTTTGAAAACCGGCGATGAATATGTTGAATCCATAAAATCCCTTGGGCTAAAAGCCAATGTGATGGGAGAAAAGACCGACAATCTTCCGCAAAATCCTTTGGTCGAACCCTCTATTCGCGCGGTGGCGGCAACCTATGATTGTGCCCATAACGCGGGAACCAAACCACTTTTTCGGGTCAAATCCACCATCAGCGGCGAAGAGATAAATCGCTTTACCCACCTGCATCAAAGCACTCAAGATTTGATGAACAAGGTCATCATGCAGCGCTACTGCGGCAATGTGACCGCCTGCTGTTTCCAACGCTGTGTTGGACTGGATGCGGCCAATGCCGTGTTTAGCGTGACCTATGAATGCGACCAGGAACACGGCACCAATTACCACCAGCGTTTCCGCGACTATTGGAGCCGTATTCAACTGGAGGATCTTGTGGTTGACGGCGCGATGACCGATCCCAAGGGGGATCGCGGAAAACGCCCTAAGGATCAAACCGATCCGGATCTTTTTTTGCGGGTGGTGGAACGCAAACCAGATGGCGTCGTGGTGCGGGGAGCCAAATTTCATCAGACCGGTATGCTCAATTCCCATGAGATTATTGTCATGCCGACGCTAAATATGCGCCCCGGCGAAGAAGATTGGGCCATTTGCTTTGCCATACCGGCCAACACCCAGGGAATCCGATTTATTTATGGCCGCCAGACCAGTGACACGCGCAAGCTGGAAGGGCTCAAGCTGGATGTGGGCAACCCAACATTTGGCGGTCAGGAGGTGATGACGGTTTTTGAGGATGTATTTGTGCCTGCAGAGCGAATTTTCTTAAATGGCGAAGTGAACTTTTCGGGAATGCTGGTCGAGCGCTTTGCGGCATACCATCGACAAAGTTACGGTGGATGCAAGGTCGGTGTGGGTGATGTTCTCATCGGGGCTGCAGCCTTAATTGCACGCATGAACGGTGTGGAGAAGGCTTCCCATATTAGAGATAAAATTGTGGAAATGATCCATTTGAATGAAACTATGTATGCCTGCGGAATCGCCTGTTCTGCTACCGGGCATCAAACTCCGGCCGGAAACTACGAAATAGATATGCTCTTGGCCAATGTGTGCAAGTTAAATGTAACGCGGTTTCCGTATGAGCTGGCACGCCTGGCCACCGACGTTGCCGGTGGTCTTTTGGGAACCATGCCGTCTGCCAAAGATCTGGAAGACGAGGTGGCCGGGCCCTATATCAAAAAGTATCTGGCGGCTGCAGACGGGGTGGAGGTGGTCGATCGCATGAAGGTGATGCGGTTGATTGAAAATCTAGTGGCCGGTGCAGGATCTGTTGCCTACTTGATCGAATCCATGCACGGCGCCGGACCACCTATGGCCCAGCG
Source organism: Desulfobacterales bacterium (assembly GCA_050116155.1). Classification (GTDB taxonomy): domain Bacteria; phylum Desulfobacterota; class Desulfobacteria; order Desulfobacterales; family JAHEIW01. The sequence goes on along the minus strand of JASFPE010000425.1, from coordinate 2,802 downwards.
CATCATGATCGCCCGCCAGGCTGATTTGGAGTCCAAAATCGATCTGGTGAAAGATATTTTGGGTATTCCGTAATAGTTGTATTTTGTAAATTAATCAGGCTTGTACCTTAACGGTAATTTTTGTGAGACGACTTTTTATCACGAAAACACGAAATGTTAAAAGCACGAAATATTATTAATTTCCCTTTCGTGTTTTCGTCTTTTCGTGCTTTCGTGATTATAATTTTTTTGTGTCTCACGCCTTCGGCGGTTCTGTTTTAGGTATTTAGAAGGTTGAAAGAAGGGAATAATATCTATGGAATTTAAAGATGTCGATCACGTTCAAACAGCCTTAGAAGCAGCTGATTATATCTGCTCAAAAACAATTGCCACCGTCGTTTATTTAGCCCAGGCCACCCAGAAACCGGTCCTGGTGGAAGGCCCGGCCGGAGTCGGCAAGACCGAGCTTTCTAAAGCCGTGTCCCGCAGTCTGGAGCGCGGCTTGATCCGGCTCCAATGCTATGAAGGCCTTGATGAATCCAAAGCCCTTTATGAATGGGAGTACGCCAAGCAGCTGTTGTACACCCAGATGATGAAGGAAAAAATCGATGATGTTATTTCCGGCTCCAATTCCCTTTCGGATGCCGTTGATCGAATTGCTGATCAGGAAGACGCCTTTTTTTCCGAGCGCTTTATTCAGCCGCGGCCGCTGCTGCAGGCCATTGGATCTGCTGAGCCGGTGGTATTGCTCATTGATGAGGTAGATAAATCGGATCCTGAATTTGAGGCGTTTTTACTGGAAGTATTAAGTGATTTTCAAGTTTCGATTCCAGAATTAGGTACCCGCACCGCCCTCAATATCCCATTCGTATTTTTAACCTCCAATGATTCACGAGATATGAGTGATGCCCTCAAGCGGCGTTGTATCCATCTGTATATCGATTATCCGGAACGCGAGTTGGAGATCAAAATCGTTAAACTCAAAATTCCGCAAATTAGTGAACGCCTCACGCAGCAAATGGTGGATATCATCCGCAAGATTCGTGAAATGGATCTCAAAAAGAAACCCTGTATTTCAGAAACCCTGGACTGGGCCCATTCATTAATCGCACTCCAGGTTGAGGATCTATCAACCGAAGTGGTTGCCGATACCTTGAACGTCATCTGCAAGTATCGCGCGGATGTTGAGCAGGTCAACAGGAAGCTCGATAAAATCGTAAACTGAGAATCAGAAGGAATGGATCCTATTTTTAATGTAAAAATATTTTGACAGGATTTACAGGATTCACAGGATTAATTTTTTATCCTGATAATCCTGTGAATCCTGTAAATCCTGTCTAATAAAGACGTTAATAAAATAGAATCCAATTCATTTTTTGATATTCAAGGCTATTTATGGTCAATCTGGTACTGAAATTCGTTTCTTGTGCCCGGGCGGCGGGGTTGAGGATATCGACTTCGGAAGTGCTCGATTGTTTGAATCAGGTTGAATTGATCGATATTTTAGATGAACCGCAGTTTGCGGCCGTGTTGCGTGCCAATTTTGCAAAAAGTCGGAGAGAACAACACCATTTCGATCGACTTTATCATTTGTTTTTCCACGAGCTGCGGCAAGATGAAAGCATCGCCCGCTCCGACACCCTGGCTAGTCAGATTCAGGAAACCCTCGATAACCTGCCTTTGGAACCAAACGGGAATCCCGCCGACCAGCCCGTGCTGGATTTTTTACGGGGCGACCCTTCCCGGTTTTTAGAGCAAATGCGCCAGGCCCTTGCCGGTCAAGAAGGACAGGGCAGTGCCATGGGTGCAAACCTGGAATCTATGGTGCGCCGGTTAGAACTGATGCTGCAAGTCAACGCATTTGAAAATGCATTGTTGGATTATTTCAACGAGCAACGCGGTATCATAAACTGGGAGATCCGTCGCGATTTATTGGAACATTTCAAGGCCCTTATTCAAAGCGCTCGTCGCTTAATTGCCCAGGAACGACTTCATTATGATGGCAGTGCCGCAAAAAAACTATCCTATAGGAGGCATCTGGATCGGTTAGGCGAAGTTCATTTTGCTTCACTGACCAAAAAGGAAGTCGAGGAAATGCGCGAGGTCATCGAGCAGCTGGTTCGCAAATTAAAAGATACGGTCAGCCGTCGTTTTGCCAGCCCCAAGCGCGGCATTCTGGATGTTAAAAAAACCCTGCGCCGCTCGGCAAAATATCAAGGGATTCCGTTGGAAATAATCTTTCGCAACCGGCCACCTCGTAAAGCCAAGATTGTTGCGCTTTGCGATGTTTCCGGTTCTGTCTGGTCGGCGGCGCGGTTTATGTTAAATATGCTCTATTCATTGCAGGAATGTTTTACCCAGGTGCGCAGCTTTGTGTTTGTAGCCGGTTTAGATGAGGTCACCCAGGTCTTTGAAGACCATGAGATCAACCAGGCCATTGAAAAGGTGTTAAAGGAGGCCGATATTGAATACAACGCCGCCACCGACTATGGTATTACATTTCGTCAGTTTCAAAAAGATTATCTTGACATCCTGAACAAGAAGACAACCTTTATTATCATTGGCGATGGCCGCACGAATTATTCCAACCCCGAAGAAAACATTCTGGATGAGATTCGTGAGCGAAGTCGGCGCGTGATCTGGTTGAATCCGGAAACCGAGCAATTCTGGTATACGGGCGACAGCGAAATGCGAACCTATCAGGCCTATTGCCACGAGGTCAGACCCTGCCAAAATCTCAACCAGCTTCTTGACTTCATTACATCACTGGTATTGTGATCAGATCTTAACTGTGAAAATAGATATAGATAAGGGGTCAAGTCT
>JASFPE010000424.1:0-5095 GCA_050116155.1 Desulfobacterales bacterium | reverse complement strand
CCGCAATCGAACGCCTCGGTGCACGTGTAGTTTTCGCGCCCCTTGATGATTGTTTGCAAATCTTCCGGTCACGCAGCTACCAAGGGATGGAGGGCTTTTTCCTCGATGATTTTAGTGAACCAGCAGTAAGGGCCGGACATGGCACCATCGGGTTGGAGATTCTCGAGGAATTGCCTGAAGTTGACGCGGTCGTCATTCCCTATGGCGCCGGCGGTCTTAGTTGTGGGATTGCTCCTGGCTTGCGTGCTCTCAGCCCTGATACCAAGGTGTACGCCTGCGAAGTAGAGACAGGGGCACCCTTGGCCGCTTCGCTCGCTGCCGGAAAGCCTGTTGAGATCGATCATACACCCAGCTTTGTAGATGGCATTAGTGCTCCGTTTCTGGTTCCCGGAATGTGGGAGTTGGCAAGTCAATTGTTGGATGGTTCACTGGTTGTGGGATTGGAGGAAGTGGCTTCCGCAATGAGAATATTGGCTGAGCGGAATTGTATTATCGCTGAAGGTGCTGGGGCGGTATCGGTAGCCGCCGCGCTCAGCGGCAAAGCTGGCAGCGGCAAGGTGGTTTGCATCATCTCCGGAGGAAACATCGACAAATCGAAATTGGTTCAAATTCTTGAAGGTAAGGTGCCATAGTAGGCCTGTGATATCGTCAAAAAAATGTGATAACCACAAATAGGCCCTAAACTTGTATAGTCTCAATATAACTGAAAGGAGGCATAATATGAGTTCCGAGCTCCAACAAGAAGTCCAATACTTCACTACTGAGAGTATGAAAGATCTGCCTTTCTCTGAAGCAGTACGTGTAGGAAATATGCTCTACTTGTCGGGACAAATTGGAATAGACAGCTCGATGAAACTTGTCCCTGGTGGTATTGCGGCTGAAACCCGACAGGTGATGGAGAACATCAAAGCCACTTTAGAAAGATATGGTTCATCGCTCGATCATGTCATAAAGGTCACGGTAATGCTTGCGGACATTAGCGAGTGGGGAGAGATGAATAATGTCTATGTGCAATTTTTCTCCAAACATCTGCCAGCACGCAGTGCGCTTGGGGCAAACGGACTTGCAATCGGAGCGAGAGTGGAAATTGAGTGTATAGCAGTACTCAAATGATGCCATCGGCACCAATTTTATTGGGATATTATTTACATATCTAAGTTTTTCATCCGACAGAAATCTTAATGAATCTATCCTGTATCGCAACTTAGCATACCGTCAGTGTAAGTTGTATTTTAAATTTGGAAAATGAATGATTGAATCTTTATCCTTGCAAATTAATTGACTTCGAATTTCTGCGTTAGAGACTTAACGCCCGGATGACCCTCAGGGCTTTTTTTCTGCCATTTGTGTTTGCATTTGCCATCCTGTTATGCTTTTTTCAGCCACTAGCCCTTCGACTTCGGAGTTGGCCGTTATCGAGCATCCAGCCTTTCGTTTTTCGATTTTGGATTGCGGGTTTTGGATTGAAAGTCAAAATTATTTAGGAATTGCGAATTAATGAATTTAAAAAAGGATTATTTCCGCATTCCGCATTCCACATTCCGAATTCGAACACTGACACCTGAAACCACAGGTAACCAAAAAGCAGTGAAAAGGAGCCAGGAACCAGCAACCGGATAAGGAGCCCCGCCATGGAATTCAAATTTTGTCCTTTTTGTGCCCACCCCTTAGAGATCAAACATTTTGGTTCCAGACAACGCCTGTATTGTGAAAAATGCCAGCAGTTTCAGTATCGCAATCCAACGGTCGGTGTGGCTGTTGTACTGGTTGAACAGAACAGGCTGCTGCTAATCCGGCGCAGGGGTTCTTATGAAGGGATGTGGTGTATTCCCTGCGGTCACGTCGAATACGGGGAGGAAGTTCGCTCGGCCGCGCAGCGTGAATTCAAGGAGGAGACCGGATTGGATGTGACCATTGGGCCGCTGTTTGCGGCATACTCCAATTTTCATGATTTAGAACACCAGACGGTGGGCATCTGGTTTTGGGGGACACGCGCCGGTGGACAACTTCAGGCCGGCTCCGATGCCAGCGAGGTTCGGTTTTTTCACCCGGATGCGTTGCCCCGATCGATGGCTTTCCCAACCGATTTGCTGGTATGCGAAAAACTTCACCGCTGCCTGGCATCCAATGATCTGCAGGCCTGGTTGGCGTCCAGCCTTGCCATGGAATGATTTCGTGATTAAGATCAGGGTTCTAGGTTCAGGGTTTCAAAGTCTTTTAATTCCTGAATTCCTAAATTCTTAATTCCTAAATTATTTAACCTGACACCCGACACCTGAAACCTGTTTTTTTTGGCGATTCAATGGCAAGAAAGACACAGCAAATTGATGAGCAATATGTAAAAAAGGAAACCCTGTATCTGGTTTCGCTGCTGGCGCTGGCGGTGGGGTTTTTCGGCGGTGTTATATTCGGGGTGTATAAATCGGATTCACCTCTTCCTGGCCGATCATCTTCACCGGCCCAGTCTTCAACCACGCAATCATCCGATTCAGGACTGTCGAATATGATCGCGGCGCTTGAAAAGGAGGTGGCTTCAAATCCCAACAATGTGACGGCTTGGATTGAACTGGGGAATAATTATTTTGACGCCAATCAATATGATAATGCCATCCGTGCCTATCAACGATCGCTGGAAATTCAACCCAACAATGCCAATGTGTTAACCGACATGGGAGTTATGTATCGCCGCTCCGGTAAACCCCAAGAGGCGATTAAGGCATTTGACAAAGCCATGGAAGTGGATCCCAAGCACGAAGTTTCGCGCTTCAATAAAGGCGTCGTGCTTTTGCACGATCTAAATGATATCCAGGGTGCAATTCAGGCCTGGGAGGACCTGATGAAGGTGAACCCGTTTGCACTGACCCCCAGCGGCCAGTCCGTTGATCAGATGGTGACCCAGATGAGAAAGCAGCTAAAGCAGCAATCCGCAACGCAATAATCGGGATGCTTTTCTTTCTAATGAACTCAGGGGTTTCGCACCAACTGGAATGATGGATTTTAAAAATATGGAATTCAAAGTGCATAAATCTACCTTCTAGTGGTAAGTGATATTTTTCGCTTTCCCTACCCAGTATTCCATCATTCCATCATTCCATGTGACCTACACGCCTATGACCACAAAAAACACCATAATTTCAATTATTTGTCTAAATTCCAATTGGTTTAATTATCCGGAAAACGCTTCCCGTAAATTTCTTTGATTTCGGATTCTTCGAAATGATATGTCGTATTACAATGATGGCAGCGTATTTCCACCGGAAACGGACCGCGGTTGCGAATATCTTTGAGTTCGTCGATTGGCAGCAGCGTTAAATAACTTCGTAGCCGGTGTTTGTTGCAATGGCACATGAATTCTATGCGCCGGTTGGCCAGAAACTTCGGTGAATACCGATGAAACACGTTGCGCACGAGAGCTTCAGGCTCTTTGTCTTCGGTAAATACCTCACCCAACGACGGCAAATTTTTGACCCGTTTTTCCAGGGCCGCTGTTAAATCGTCGCTCGCCTCCGGCATCGCCTGCAAAAATAAGCCTCCGGCGCCGGTGACATTTCCATCTTTGTCGAACTTGATACTCAAATTGAAGGCGGTGGGAATTTGTTCCGACGTCAGGTAATAGTTGGCCAGATCCAGGGCGACGTTGCCGTATTCGAGTTCGATTTTTCCGCTGAAAGGCTGTTTGGCGTCTTCAAGATATTTTGTGACCTCCAAAAACCCGGACTCAAAAAAGGGCGATAGATCATAGCTTTTCATGGGCTTTACGATCGGGATGGGGACCCGCTTCAAAAAACCCCGTACTTCACCAAAGGCATTGGCTTCTACTACAAGACCTTTTATCGGCCCGGTGCAATCGATCTTGAGGCCGATGCGATCGACGCTTTTCAGATCGGCAGACATCAACCCGGCACCCAGATAAGCGCGTCCCAGCACCAGGGTTTCTAAAATACCCAGCTCATGGTTGGCCCGCATTTCATTGACCATGCGGGTGCCGTTCATAATTACGCCCCGGATAGCCCCATCGGCCAGCAAGAAATTATGCAAACGGTCTCTGGCACTGGCCAATAATTGCTCCTTGAGCGTTTCGCCATATGGCTCCCTTTTAATCATGCTATTTCTTTTTTTGTTCTAAGGATCGCTCAAAATAAGTTTTCAATTTTTGCTGGACCGCACCGTAGACGGTGCCTGCGGGATAATTTCCATTTTTGTCCGGTTTGCCTGCAGCCACCCCGGTTAAAATCTCGATGCCTTCCTCCACGGTGGATACTTGATAGATATGAAATTTCTTCTGTTTGACGGCCTTAATGACTTCTCTTTTGAGCATTAAGTTATCGGCGTTGGCCTTAGGAATGATGACCCCCTGTTTACCGGTTAGCCCCTTTTCTATGCAAACCTCGAAAAACCCCTCAATTTTCTGGTTGACATCACCGATGGCCTGAATTTGTCCTTTTTGATTTACAGAGCCGGTAACGGCAATTCCTTGCCGGATAGGTATGTCCGAGAGACTGGAGAGAATCGCATACAGTTCGGTAGAAGATGCACTGTCACCGTCAATACCGCCGTAATTTTGCTCAAAGGTAATACTGATCGACAAGCTGAGGGGGTGGTATTGCGCAAAGGTTCTTCCCATGTAACCGGACAGAATCAAGACACCCTTGTCATGGGTGCTGCCGCTTAATTTAGCTTCGCGCTCAATGTTGATGACCCCCTGTTTGCCCATATAGGTCTCTGCCGTAATTCGGGCCGGACGGCCAAAAGAAAATTCTCCAATCTGATAGACCGCCAATGCATTCACCTGTCCGACCACGTCACCATCCACATCGATAATGATCTGGTCGTTTAAGTAGGATTCGTGAACTTTCTGTTCATACAGGTTGTAACGGAAGCGATGCTCATTAAAGGCCTTAATCACGTACTTTTCCGAAACCACCCGGGCATTATTCTTTTTGGCCCAGTAATCTGCTTCTTTGATAACGCCGTGCAGGGGGCCGAATCGGATGGATAGTTTATTTTTATCGGCAACATATTTTATGCCGTATTCAACGATGGTCGCCACCGCTTTGGATGTAAACGGGAGCAGGTTTTCTTCTTCACACACCCG
>JASFPE010000423.1:0-5097 GCA_050116155.1 Desulfobacterales bacterium | reverse complement strand
CTTTATTTTATAAAACTCATCAAGCAAAAGAACCCCAAGCTGATCACCGTTGTCGGCGGGCCCAGTTTCACAGGAACTTCGGCGACAGACGCAGTTAGATTATTTCCGGATATAGATGTTGTCGTCACCGGCGAAGGTGAGCTGCCCTTGAACCAGCTGACCGGTTATCTAAAACGCCATATACACCCAAAAGACGCACCCGCTATTCAGGGCGTATTCACAAAAAGCGCCACTGAGACACAAAAGCGCCAATATTCATTCTTTCAGATGGACTCATTGGATCAGCTTCCGATTCCAGACTACGGTGATTATTTCAAGCTCCTAGAATCACTTGATCCTCAAAAATCCTTCTTCCCTGCCCTGCCCCTTGAAATTTCGCGTGGCTGCTGGTGGAAGCCTGCCGTGCGGAAGACAACGGCGTCCGGTTGTGCATTTTGCAATCTCAACCTGCAGTGGAGCGGTTACCGATCCAAAAAACCTTCGCAGGTGGTTTCAGAAATTGATACGCTAACTGACAAATATAAGACACTTTCAGTGGTTTTCGTGGACAATGTATTGCCGCAAAAAACATCGCAAGCGATCTTTGAAGGATTGGAAAAACTGGAAAAGGATTTGCGCCTGTTTTCTGAAATACGGGCATCGGTGCCCCTGGCAGAACTGAAAGTAATGCGCGCATCCGGCATGCGTGAGGTTCAGATCGGCATCGAAGCACTCAGCACCTGTCTGCTAAAAAAGATACATAAAGGGACCACGGCAATTCAAAATCTGGAAATAATGAAAAACTGTGAAGCACTTGGGATTGAAAACATTTCCAATCTAATTATGCATTTTCCGGGAAGTGGCGCAAAAGAAATTAATGAAACCCTTCGAGCTATCGAATTTGCCATGCCCTATCGCCCTCTTAAACCGGTAGATTTTTGGCTGGGACTCGAAAGCCCTGTGTGGCAAAATCCCAAAGGCTATGGACTCAAAGCCGTATTTAATCATCCATACTGGGGCTATCTGTTTCCAGCATCCATATTTCAGTCCATGTCGTTCATGATCCAGGCGTATCGTGGTGATTTGGGATATCAGAGAAAAATTTGGCGTCCCGTCAGAAAAAAAGCCAGGGGTTGGCAAAGAGCCTATCGAGAACTGACTCATGGCCCATCTCCATCCCCCATCTTGAGTTTCAGGGATGGCGGGGATTTCTTAATTATCCGGCAACGGCGATTTCAGTCCGAACCGCTGACACACCGACTGATGGCAACATCCAGGTCAATTTATCTTTTTTGCCAGCATCATCGTTCTATCAAACAAATCCGCGGCCAATTTGAGGCCTTTCCTGAAGACAAAATTGTTGCATTTTTGAAAATGATGGCAGACAAGAAACTGATGTTTCAAGAAAATGAAAAATATTTGAGTTTAGCCGTACCGGTAAATCCCGAGAGGTATACCTAATCAATAAAGTTGTAGTGTCTGCCCGATGGCTGCGTTGGTGCTCATCGAAATATAAATCGCGACTGGAAGCCGCTCCCACATTATGGTTATAAGTTATCAGTTATTAGTTAATGGTTAATTCCGAAAGGGGGTCAAATATGACAGAAGTAAGCCAACTCGATCACGTTTTTCAAATCATCATGAAACGCATGATAGAAACCGGCCAGGCACCGCACTACACAGAGATTGCGGCTGAATTAGGTGTGTCGGTGGAAGAAGGACGCAACGTTCTGAATTCGCTATTCAGGGCGGGAGTTCCTGGATGGTTATACCCCAACACCGACCTGATTGCATCGTTTGCACCGTTCAACAACCTGCCCACGCAGTACCGCATTACCATCGACGGTGAACAAAAATGGTTCGCACAATGAGGTTTCGAATCGCTGGCGGTCTGCTGGCTATTCCCCGGAAAAACCGTTCGAATCGATGCGCCCTGCCTGGATTGCGGGGAGCCAATCATGGTGGAAATGCGTGACGGTGTCGTTTTAGACACAGAACCAGAAGGATTAATGGGCTACGTCGCAGTACCTTTCAAGAAATGGTTTAAAGATATTGCTTATGCATGAGCCACCATGAATCTCTTCCGGTCGGAAGAGCATATTCGAAATTGGGCGAGATTTGACCCGGAAACCGAAGAAGGCATCATTCCCCTGAACGATCTGATAAAGCTGTTTTCAGGCAATTATTTTCGCAGACGCCTGGATTCTGATTGGGTATCCCGCAGCCGGGAATATGCCCTCGAAATGGTGGCCACTTTTAAACAAATCGGTAAAACCGGTCCCTTCTGGCGGACGAAGTGAGGCATTAACAACGAATAGCGGTTCTGAAAAGTCGAAATCAAAATCGTTTTTTAACTATCTATTTTCTACCAATATTTCTTGTTCTTGACTTTAAAAAAGATGTCATGATAATTCACTATTTCAACTATTTGCGATAGGTCCGTATTAATCTCAGGCTTGCATTCGCAAAATCACCGCGCACTTCGTTCAAAAACAAAGCGATTTGTGCAGAGGAGCCGTATGACTATGGTCAGTGCTGTTGTAATGGCCGGATACAACAACAGGTGGGAAGTAAAACGATACGCTAAAGTCGTTGCGGAACACTACGGTGAACAGTTCATCGAAACCGGCTACCGGCCTTTGAGAGAATTTAAAACCATTGAAAATGGAAAGGAAATACAAAAGCCATTAATCCAGTATTCGCTTGAAAAGCTTTCTAAAAGCGATCTCATCAGTGAAATCGTCATTGTCGGGCATCAAATGCTACTTGAACAACGTTTGGGTAAGTTTCTCGAACAATTTCAAAAACCGTGCGCCATTCTCAATCAAAACACCAGAATTCCCGAAGACGTGGTTCAACGCTTCAATATCCTTCACCGAAAAGTAAAATACAACTCCGTTGCCGGTAATTTAATAAAAGGATATGCTGCCACCGCTGCCGCTAAAGAAAAAAAACATGCCATATTCGTTGCCGCTGATTCACCCTTAACCTCAAAAGAATTCATCGAGGATTTTGTACACCTTGTTGAAAAACATAAACAAGAGGCTGCCCTCATTTTTCCCGCCATTCTGATTCGCAGTAAAAGAGATAAATTGGGCAGACATCCGCTCAGACTGGTCAATGACACCGAATATCAATTTCCGGCCTCAACCGATAGTGCGGGCAGACAGGGCTTTAGATTATCCTCTTTGATGGCGGCAAACCCATTTTTATTCGATGTAAACACCGCCAACACCGCATACAGGATTCGCAAATTACTTAATCCCAATGCGCAGTTACGATTATTTAAAATCACCCGCAGTTTGGGATTCCCAAACGTTTATTCCAAATATTTCATCAGAAGAGATCTAAGTATCACCGAAGTCGAAAAAATTACGTCCGCCTATTTTAATGGCCAACTTAAAGTCCTACCAATGCTCGGCGAAGAAACAACTTATGATTACGACGGCACCGACCTGGAATTTCGCGTACTGACGAAAATGCTCAATTCCACAAAGAAGGCATTTAAGAAGAATTAACAAGGCTAAGAGCTCTTATGGAACTTCAAGAAGCGATTCAAAAAATTACACACAAAATTTTGTCGATTCCGGAAAACAAACGCCTGATTATTGGTGCCGCATTGGGTTGGCCGGATACCGATGCACCGGTGAATTGTTTTGAAAGAGATCGAGGAGCAGTCGAAGAGTTCATCCAATGGGTGAAATAGAAAAACTATAGCTGCGAAATTGGCTTCTGCGAATAATCCTCAGATTGAACCGCAGAATCCACCTAAGGCGGACAAGTTATCGAAGTAATAAATATGGCCTTATTTCCATAAAAAACTTCTGCGGTTCGATATTCCTTGTTCGATATTCGATATTCCAACTATTTTAAAGCTTAAATCTATTCTTGTGGGATACGATATTACAAAAACCAACGAATGGAAAATAAGATCCCTAGCCGGTATCACCAGGAGGGAATTTCTGACCTATTCCGGTGCTACTGGCGGGGCCATCTTTTTTGGCATTCATGGAGGCTTGGCGATGACAAATACTCAAAGTAAGGTTTCACTGGTAAACACCGAGGACCGCAAAACCGGAGTGGCATCTTCCATAAAGTCCCTTGGCATAAATCCTGTAAAAAACAAAAACGTACTGATCAAACCCAATTTCAACACCGCAGATGTAACCCCGGGCTCCACCCATAACGATACCCTGGTGGCTCTGGTAGAGGAGATCTGGAAGATGGGCGCCAAGTCCGTCAGCCTGGGCGAAAGAAGCTATCCCCTGACCCAGGAGGTGATGGAACAAAAAGGCATTCTACCCCTGCTGGAAAAATTGGAAGTTCAAATAGTAAATTTCGATGATCTGGAGGAAAAGGGTTGGGTAGAATTCAAACCCAAAGACAGCCATTGGCAAAATGGATTTCGAATCGCGCGGCCCATTGTAGAGGCCGAGTGTCTCATCTGTACCTGTTGTTTAAAGACCCACCAGTATGGCGGTGTCTTCACCATGTCGTTGAAAAACAGCGTTGGTGTCGTTCCCACTCGCCGACACGGCTATGCCTACATGAGTGAGCTCCACGGCTCTGCGCACCAGCGCAAGCTGATCGCTGAAATAAACGCACCATTTCAACCGGATTTAATTGTGCTGGACGGTATAGACGCCTTTACAGACGGTGGACCGGCAACCGGTACGCGGGCGAAGGCAAATGTCTTTCTGGCCTCAACCGATCGTGTGGCAATCGATGCGGCGGGGGTAGCTATTTTAAAGTCATTGGGAAGCAGCAGTCGCATCATGAATACAAAAATTTTCGAACAGGAACAGATCGCCAGGGCCGCAGAAATCGGGCTGGGAGCCTCATCGCCGGCTGAAATCGACCTCGTTGCCGCCGATGAACGAAGCCAGGCATATAGTGATCGGATAAAAAAGATTTTAAATGATGGGTAGGAATAACCCAAATACTAAGAACATCAAACTCGCCATCGGCGAGCAAACACTTGTCCGCCTCCAGCGGATCGAATATCGAATGCAAAGGAGTAAATACTATGAAAATTGAAGCCAACGGCATCCAAATTAATTACGAACTTGCGGGAAAGGCAGAAGCTCCGGTGGTGATGTTGAGCCATTCGCTGGCCTG
>JASFPE010000422.1:0-5101 GCA_050116155.1 Desulfobacterales bacterium | reverse complement strand
ATACTCAAAGCGGAATCGAACCTTCCAGCCACAGTTGGGGTTTGTGCGTTTCTTGTTGCTCTTCTCACTTGTTCAGATAGATACGGTATGATCTCCCCAAGACTAACACGGTTGTCTTTGCTGTAATCTGCCTCCCCACTAAGCCCTTTAAGTAGATAATATGTGAACACACCGTGGCCCCCTCCCCATCTCTTGCTCTCTTGCGAAAACTGGTTATCATCTGAAGCGGTTATAATACATACTCCATCACCGATACCCGAAAGATTCTGTAAGCTAGAACTAATCGGTACTGTATTTACACCTCTTCCTTCTCTTAGTGCCACATCAAAAGCTTACAACCTTTACGCATATACACCTCCGCCAATCAAAAAAACCCACCTCTCTAATGAGAAATGGGGCTTTATAGTTCAGCTCATGATAACCTCCGCTTAGGGTTATCCATTGCCATTATAAAAATATCAAACGGGAATCACCGTAGTTAAATAGTTTTGTTGTTATTACATAGCAGAAACAGTGAGTTATGGTCAAACAAAAAGCCCTATCTGATCTTCCACATTCTGAAATCTATTCGAAAATGACATCTTAACGTCAGATTTAAATGGGGGTCGGACCGTAGCAAGTAATTGATAATCCAGGGAAAGAGGTAAAAATAAGGTCGTTTTTTTGGCTTAAAACCGCTTTTTTGGGGGTAAAAAGGGCACTTTAGGAAATTTTTGACAACATTCTTAGTTTAGCAATTTCGGCCTTCGTCACTATTTGCAAAGAATTGGCCGCAATCCGTATGGGTTGCGGCTTTACATTTTATTAGACGGACGTTTACTACCTTAAAAATAGCCGTTTAAGGGCAAAATGGAACCTTATTCTTACCTTTTATAATAACATTTCAATTGGTTACCCTGGACCCCTTTTCCTTTTCCATGGCAGCTGTGCACCGGTATGTCCACCCAAGAGATCAAGCAAACCATTGAGGCAGTCATTGAATTTGGCGGCGTTGGCGATCTCAGGGTTATGCATCGCCCCCGCCTGCTTTCCGATAATGATCCCTGCTATGTCTCGAAAGCCTTAAAAGAATGTCTGGAGCGAGAGGGTATAGCCCATACCCGCGGCAGGCCTTATCATCCGATGACTCAGGGTAAAATCGAGTGATACCATCGCTCAACGAAAAATATACTGCTTCTTGAAAATTATTACAGCCCAGGATGAATTAACACATCAATTTGATCTATTCATCCAATATTATAACAATGACCACTATCATGAGGTTTTACAAAATTTGACACCGGCAGATGTCTACTATGGCAAGGCCACGATATCCTGGCAGGGCGGAAAAAAATCAAGAAAAATACGATGCTTCAACGCAGGAGGTATCATCACTTAATAAAGGCTGCTTAACAAGCTGGGAGAAGGTATTTGGGACCTGAAACCCTCTTTTATTTTTATGCTCGATCTGTCCAAAACCTTTTGAAGACATACACTCAGAAATGGAATCAGAATAAGCGCAGTATTTTCCGTGGCCCGACTTCAGATGATTCTTTGATGACGTGCAATGGGTTTCGAAGAAGGCCTGATTTGATCGTCGCCTGCATTATCTGAAAATCCACACTGAGGTCAGGGGCCCTGAGAGAGAGCTTACCGTCGGCAATTTTCTCTTTTATCACGGGTGAGGCAATTACCTGTCCGTCACAGATAATGACCAGCCTTTGGTCGATATGATCATTGGTAAAATCAGATAAAAATTTTTGACCCTTTTCATCAAAAGTGAAATTCAATTGATCGCCGTAAGCGTAATCTGTCTTAACCTGGGCGTCGATAATATGATCCTGATTGATATCTTTGTATGTTTTAACTAAATAAATCTGCAGATAATTATAATTCTTGTGATTAATAATGCTCTTATCCTCAATGATAGACAATGATGGATTTCCGATTATACGCTTTGCTTTTTCCGTTTCAAGGAATTGCTTTAAACTTGCTTTCAATTCGACTGGTACGATAAGTGCCTGTTCGTCATCGGGATGAAGATAAAACAAATCGCTTTGCCCAACCGATTTTCGATATCGGTTCATTGCACCGCCGATTTCAAGCAATTTAGTGCTGTCCATCAATAAACCGAATTCAACCGATCCGATTTGCACGAGCAATTTCCTCAGCTCGGGAACGAAATAGCTCGAATTATATATATCGATCTTTAATCTGTCATTTGCAATTTGATCCATTGAAAAATTCTTAACACCAAAACTCAACATACGTTTTTCTAAAATTTGAAGTATCTGTTTGGCAGTTTGACTGGGTGCGGCAGTCTTTTCGGGTGGGCGTATTTCAAGCAGAAAGTGATCAAGCATGAAGGGATAGCCGGGCATTATCTGATCCCAGGGTAAGCTGAGCCTGATGACAGCCATCAGCGCGATGGAGCCGATTGCGACGACAAATATTAAAAGCGATGATTTCTTTCCCATTTGACAATTCCTCCACAACGCACGAAACAGTTTCTTTCAACCTGAATCTTGCATGAAAATTAATGAGAAGCGGGATGAAGCATCTAATTTTATTATGTTAAGGGGCTCCGCTTGCATATGAAAGTCTCAGGCTTGTCCGCCTCTGGAGGACCTTTGTAAAATTCAGGTTCAAAGCAAAACTAAAGCGCCAAGCTGACTAAAATTTTTTCTACCCGACCACACAGGCTGATGACATCGGGCAATGAATCGCTCAGGACTTTAGCGGTCTGTTTAATGTTGGCCCATATTGATTGAATAAAGCCTTTCTGAGGTTTTTCTCTGTTAAGCTCTTTGGAAAGCATTTCCAGATAATCCGTGATTCTTTCTGTGTCTTCGGGCTTTTGTTCCGCGATGGATTGTATCATTGCCTTAAACTGCTCCATGAGATCTTCAAATTCCTGCTTTTGACTATCCGGCAACAGCTCCGATTGTTTTATGTTGAAGGAAATATTGTCCATCCGGCCTTTTAAATTGACCACTGATTGATCCGCTTTTACGCTGATCTTGTCGCCAATATGCTTTTCATGCTTGCTCAAGTTTACATTACCGCCAATGGTACCCGTATTGATGATACCTTTATTTACTTCTGGCATAACTCATTCTCCTTCTTTGAGTAGTTTTTCGTGGATTGCGGAAAACAATGGATTTAATTTTCGCCGATAAATTACCGCGAATTTCTCCCGTATTGATCACGCCCTGGTTGATGAATGCGATAATATTTTCTTTGAGATCGGAGGTGTCGATATTAAAATATTCCAGGCAATCAATTAAGGAATTCGTTATTATCTTTTCCTGAGTTTTCAGAAACCGAACAACTTCCTGAAGATCGTAATATGCCAGAACCGCTCCCTGGGAAAATTTCTCGCGATAAGAAGCAGTCACTCCGAAATTTTTTTTCACCCCTAAAAATATACCAATCGTAGCCAATACCCATTTAATAATTCTCCAAAACAGGATAAGCATCAGAAAAAATATTGAAAGCCCGATAATCCGAAAAAGGAAGTAACCGGATTGAACCTGGCTGCCGACAAATGAAAGCAATCCTTGGGGTGCATTGACCAGTTCAAGGACTCCAGGGATATTCAACCAGATCAATGGTTCGACAATCGGGGATATAAAAGTGCAAAAAAGGCCAAATATCAAAAACGCCAAAATGCTTGCTACTATGTAAGCCAGCGGATGTAGTTCAAATAAACGGTCAATGAAATTAAGCTGTTTTTTGCCGGGGGGCACTACAAGAGAAGCAAATTCACAGAAAATTAATTTTGCGCTTTGGTAGAAGCGAATGAATTGCGTCGCAATCAGATCTCGTTCAACACTCTCAAATTGAAGCATCATGTAGCGTCTGCCTTCGGTCGCACGATCCTCGATTTCATGAATAGTCTCCAGTGCTAGCTGAGTGGGCGGCCTGTGGTATTTTCCGCCATGCTTGCTTTTTAGCTTGTCCGTAGCGTCGCCTTCGTAAAAAAGAGCTGCCGACATATGGATGTCATGCACCTTGAGATCATTCACCCGCTGGTAAATTGCCCGATAAAGTTGGGATGGATTCAATTGCTCGGAATCGTCTGCCGATTCTGATTCGAGTTCAAAAGATCTTTTTTTGCTGGTTTTATCGATGACCAGTGTCCAGGAGTTGATCTCCGAACCGTAGCCGGTAAACGGTCGTTGCCCGTCAAAAAAGATCACATTTTGTTGGGCCAAGCGCTCTTTGGAAAGCCAAGCATTTCTGAGATGCCGCGCGATTTTTCCAATCAAAGGTAGTTTAAATTCGCTGAGCGGGTGCTTTTCGCTAAAAAAATATCTGGAAAGCCAGAAATTGACTATTGCGACTTTGGCAAACAAAAAAATACCCGTAGTGAGAAGTACGCTGCCGGGTAAAACTCCACCAAAATAATAGAGCGCGGCTAAAGGTAATAAGAACACCAATGATAGCATAAAGCTTTGGAGTGAATGGAAAAGCGCTAGACGTCGGTCATAACCTACCGCAGGCTCATCCCCCCTGTAGGGGGGGCCCAACAAGCGGTGCAACGCAGTAAGACTTCCAAAAAGGCCAAGCAGATACATCCTGGCACAGATAAGGCGAGTGAAACGGTTGGGTGCAATCAAATCCGACTTGCCTGCCCATATGTTGGTGATATCGTCCAGATCAAAGGCTTGGTTGCTATCTTGGGCCTGGTCCTGCATTTATCAATCCTCCCTCGGCATTGACTTCAGATGGCAGGCCTTCCCCAAAATTGAGCCATTTATCCGGATAAGCTTTCGGATATGGATTAAGGGTGTGACCTGCCCCCAGTCTTATTCCCATCGTTAAGTTAGAAACAGGGGCATAATTTTCCTGTCGGATGTAAACCAAAAAGGTTCAGCTGCAACGGGAGGTCTAGTATAAAAATTGACACAATTCCGCACGAGAATTAGCAAAAAATAAAAAAACCCCATTCCCTGGCTATGAATGGAGTTTTAGATGCCTTAAAGCACTTTTCCCCCCTATGCGTTAAATAATGGTGGGATTACTGATATTCGGCAATTTTCTATTCAGCAATGTTTCTATATAGAAATACTATTCCTTATGTCAAGGAGAAAATGATAAAATTATAAAAAATAACAGA
>JASFPE010000421.1:0-5104 GCA_050116155.1 Desulfobacterales bacterium | reverse complement strand
CATTGCCAAATGCCGCACCGGCTTCAGCTCTGGCAATCGGGAAATCTTCACGCAGAATTTTTTCGTTTTCACAGATGCGAATTCCTCGCCCACCACCACCGCCAGAAGCTTTGATCATCACCGGATAGCCAATCTCAGCGCCAAAGCTTATGGCTTCCTCGAGGGTGGCGATTCCGCCGGGACTGCCGGGTATGACCGGAACCCCGGCCTGTTCCATAATTTTATTCGCCCTGATTTTATCACCGGCAAGTTTCAGATTGTCCGGTGTAGGACCGATAAAGGCAATACGCTCTTGCGCGCATGCTTGCGCAAATTCTTCTTTTTCTGCCAGATAGCCGTAACCCGGGTGAATGGCCTCGGCCCCGGTTTGAGAGGCTGCGTTTATAATGTTTTCAATATTTAAATAACTTTTGGCACTGATTGCCGGTCCAATACAGATTTGCTCATCAGCCAGCTTAAGATGCAAAGAAGATTCATCTGCTTCAGAATACACGGCAACGCTTTTGATACCCAGCTCTTTACAGGCCCGGATAACTCTCAGCGCGATTTCGCCCCTGTTGGCAACAAGTATTTTTTTAAACATTTTTCAACTCATTATTGCGTTCAAGAAATATTCAAAAAAAGTTATTAGAACCGGTTCTACTCGGCTTGAATGATGAACATCAAATCATCATCCTTCAACGGGGTTTCATTTTCCACCAGGATTTCGACAATTTTTCCATTGGTCGGGCACTTGACTTTTTGGAATACTTTCATGGTTTCCAGCAGCGCCAGGACCTGTTTCTTCTTTACCGTGTCGCCCACTTCGACATAAGCCGGCTGGTCGGGAGATGGACTGCGGTAAAACACCCCCGACATGGGAGCTCGTACTTCAACTCTTTTGGTCTGTCCGGATTCGGTCATCTTCTCTATTCTCCTTTTTAATTTCACCACCCGCTTCGCTCGAGGCACAGAGAGCACAGAGTCCCGCTGCAGCGGGATTCCCTGGCCGGGAGACGACGGCCAGGGAAAAACCCTCAGCCCTTCGGGCGGGCTATGCTGGTTGTACATTTGCCGCAGGTATGGTTGTTTTGATTTGCCGGCACCACGCCCGCCATGCGAGCAAGGCGAGGCGGGCGCATCTCCCGGCAAATCAAAAAAATATAAACCTCTGTGACCTCCGTGTCTCTGTGGTGAATAATTTTCTATTTTTCTTTTCGTTCCAGTCCTTTAAAGAGGAATTCGCACAATTCTTCAGTAAGCTCATCCGGTGAAATTTCTCGGCCGAAAATAACACCGGAGAAACAGATCTGCTCAATGCTTCCCAGAATTCCATATCGTATTAATTTGGGAGGAATATCATCTCGAATCTCTTTGTTGCCAACCCCTTCTTCAATCAGGCGTAAAACAGTGTCACTGTAACGCTTAACCAGTTTGTAGGTTTCACTTTTGTAATAGTCCGGATGAGTTCTGGCTTCTACCAGCAGGATTCTGGCAAATACCCTGTTGGTTGCATAGACGTTAATATGAGACCAGATAAGCTTTCTCAGCTTATTGAGTGCACCTTTTATGCCCTTTAAATCATGTTCGAGTTGAACACCGTACTGCTCAAGATATTCGCGTAATACCTGATGGAGCAAATCACGCTTATCTTTAAAATATTTATAGATGAGTGCTTCCGTGACACCGGCTTTTTTTGCGATTTCTGCTGTGGTGATGGCATTGAACTCTTTGTGCTCTAATAGCGCAATTAACGCCTGAGTGATTTTTACACGACCCGGCGGCAAATGCTTGGTTGCCGAGTTGTTTATTAAGTTATTGGCAAGAAGTTGCATGACACACCTTTCCATAGAAAGAATGGCATAGGGCAAAGCGCATAGCGCATAGGGTACGGAAAATGGAGCACCGAACAAAGAGTATCATTTTTTTTGACTTTAACTCTATGCTCCATGCCCTATGCCCCATGCCTTACACTTTAGGGCCTCCGGAGAATGATGTTCATCAAGACAAGGCAA
Organism: Desulfobacterales bacterium; assembly: GCA_050116155.1. Lineage (GTDB taxonomy): Bacteria > Desulfobacterota > Desulfobacteria > Desulfobacterales > JAHEIW01. Next base: position 3,110 of record JASFPE010000421.1, on the reverse strand, counting down.
TACATAACCTTAAGCTTCGAAGATCTAAAATCCTTCCATCCGCGTTATGATCTCCTTCATTACTTCATCTGCTCCGCCGCCAATCGAAAAAAGACGGGCGTCCCGAAAATATCTTGAGATCAGCATTTCATTCATGTAGCCCAGACCACCGTACATCTGTAAACAACCATCTGAAACTTTTCGCATCAACTGGGCAGCAAAGAGTTTTCCCATCGATACCTCGCGGGTAACATCGAGTCCTTCCATCTTCATGCGTACGATATGATAGGTGAGTTGCCGCAAACATTCGATTTCCGTCATCCAGTCTGCCAGGCGATGTCGTAACACCTGTTTGGTAATCAGCGGTTTTCCGAAAACTATCCTTTCTTTAAGATGTTCAACCGTCATGGCGATGATATCCAGGGATCCAATATAAGCTCCTGGCATTGCAGAAAAGCGCTCGTGTTGAAACTGCTGCATCTGGTAGATGAAGCCTTCGCCTTCCCGGCCGATCAGGTTCTCAGCCGGTATCCTGAGGTTGTCAAAAAAAAGCTCGGCCGTATCGCTGCAATGAACGCCGAGTTTTTCTAATTTACGACTGACCTGGAATCCGGGTAGATTGGTTGGAACTACAAAAAGGCTGAAGGAATGATAACCGGGATCATCGCTGGTTCTTGCCAGCAGCGTCAAGAAATCTGCCTGGGTACCATTGGTGATATAGGTTTTGGCGCCATTGATTACATAGGCATCGCCATCCTTTGTTGCCGTCGTTTGCAGTGCAGCAACATCGGATCCGGCACCCGGTTCGGTAACGGCGATTGATGATACCATATCCCCCGCAATCGCAGGCTTTAAATAGGTTTCCTTAAGGTATTCACTGCCGAATTCGGCTATAGCGGGTGTGGCCATATGGGTTTGCACCGAAATGGCCATCGGTATGCCCATACCCTGGACGTGTCCAAGCTCCTCTAAGAAAACCAAATCGTACCAGTAATCCAGGCCCTGACCGCCATATTTGGGATCGTAGCGGATGCCGAGAAAACCCAGGTCACCCATCTTTTTAAACAAATCATGCAGCGGTGCGATTCCCTGTTCCTCCCATTCATCCATATTGGGATTTATTTCTTTATCCACGAATTCTTTTACGGCCCTGCGAACCATTTCGTGGTCTTTGTTAAAATAGATTTGGTGGGCTGATTTGATCTTTTTGGCCATGTGTCACCCCTCCGTGGTTTGGTTAAATAGTTGGATAGTTAATTTGTATAATCTGTTGATTTAACTATTTAACAAATCAACCATTAAACTAATAAACCCCTACTTTTTTCTCTTGGACTCAAAGAACAGTTTGATAATTTCCTTATGTTCCGGGGTTTGCAGAGTTATGGATTGATGGGCAGCTTCCCATTCCAGTACTTCTTTTAAAGACATGTCCAAACTGTTCTCGAGACCTTCTTTAATCAATGATAGGGCCAGCCTTGGTTTCTGGGATAGGTTACTGGCCAAGGCATCGACCTCTTGCTCCAGTTTTTCTTCGGGTACTGATTTATATATTAGGCCAATCGAGGCGGCGGTCTTGCCGTCGATTTCGTTTCCCAGCATGGCAAGCTCTTTCGCCCTGGCCATGCCGACCAGACGGGGCAGAAAATAATGTCCGCCGTAGTCCATAATAAGCCCGATATTCACAAAAATTTCGCAAAACCTTGCATTATCGGCTGCCACGACAAAATCTGACGCCAGGGCCAGATTTGCGCCACCGCCAACGGCAACCCCTCTGAGCATCGTGATCAGCGGTTGAGGCACTTCCCGAATGGATTGCACGATTTTTACGACACGCTTCATGCCCTTCAGCCACTCAAAGGAAGAGATGCTTTGGGTGAAGACATTCACATCCGCACCGGAACAAAAATGTTCTCCGGCGCCTTTCATGACCACCACCCGGACATCCTCATCTGATCTTAGCTGCATAAAAACTTCATGCAATTGTTCCATCATTTCCATGCTCATGGCATTCATGACTTCGGGGCGGTTGAGTGTTAACGTAGCGATCTTATCTTTTTTTTCTAAGATTAAATGTTTGGAAGACATGATGGTTCTCTCCTTATTCTGAATAATTTATCGTGATCTTGGTGGCTTGATATGGCTTTCGATATATTTGAGTCTGATCTGTGATTTCCGATAACGGGTTAGTAATATTAACCTTTGAAATTATAAAAAAGAAAAAACATATATATAAAGGTTTGTTAATAGGTGAGTGAATATCACCTATTTAAATATTGTCAAGAAATTATTCAGAATACGACCGTTTCGATTACAACGCAGGGAATAAAAGCACTGTACAGCTATATTGAGGAAATGGAGGGAATTATTAAAACCTTGAAGCAAGCATAGAATGAAGCTTGTCACTGGCCGCTGGTTTCTGGCTTGTAGTCTCCGGTATCTTTAAGACTTCGATCTCTCCAATCTGATACACTCGGTTCTTTTCGCAACTTCTTCAGCAAATGGGATAATATGTCTGCGCTTGTCTGCGTGTATCTGCGGTTAATCAATTTTTTCAATCAAGACTTTGTCATGATCCTCGATACTGGAACGCACACGGCGGCGAAACGATTGGATCGTAGGTTTTGATTTTAGAAAGTAAAGATGTGATTTGCAGTTGCAGTCTGAGGATCCGAAACCCGGAAAAGGAACGGTAATTCCCCTGGCGCCGGCAATAATATCCGCCCATTGGTGCTCTCTCGGCCGAGGATCATAGGAATACCACAATTCTCTCAGGCGGGTGACCGTGCGTAAATAATCTATATGCCAGCGCGGTAGATTGGAAATTCTTTTGTGATGAGCTATTCTGGCTCTTAAACCACCGGGACCAAATGCACTGCCCACATAGATATAATATCCTGCGCGAACCTGCAACAATCCCAGCTTTCCGATCTTGACCGGTTTACGGCTGTTCGGGGTGAGAATCAATGCATAGGTACCGGGCTGTTTTTCCATAGACAAATATAATTGAGGGGTCGGGGAGTTTTTTGTCATGCCGGACTTGATCCGGCATCCAGAATTCTAACCTGCTGAAAATGAACTGGATTCCGGGTCAAGCCCGGAATGACAAAAACAGTAATGATGGCAGTCTCTCG
>JASFPE010000420.1:0-5109 GCA_050116155.1 Desulfobacterales bacterium | reverse complement strand
GACGACGAACTTCAGCATTTCAAAGTTTTGCTCAAACGCCGGATTAAGCGGGAACCGGTGGCCTATATCGTTGGCACCAAAGGGTTTTGGTCCATCGATGTGTTGGTTAGCAGTGATGTGCTCATCCCGCGGCCGGAAACCGAATGTCTTGTTGAACGTGCCATCGCCGCTTTATCCGATGATTCCAGCTCCCGGACAAAGCGAATCTTGGAACTCGGCACCGGATCCGGGGCTGTGATCGTCTCTCTGGCAGCCCATTATCCCATGCATAGCTATTTTGCCTCGGAGATATCTTATGCGGCCATCCAGATCGCCTATCGAAACGCACGACGACATCAACTGGAAAATAAAATCCATTTTTTTTCCGGCGATTGGCTTGCGCCACTGCGTTTAGATAATTATTTTTTTGATTTGATTCTATCCAATCCGCCTTATATTAAGACCGAGGCTGTCGCCAAGTTGCAGCCTGAAATAGTTGCCTTTGAACCGATCATCGCCTTAGACGGCGGTTCTGATGGGCTTGACAGCATCAAGCAAATTGTTCAGGCTGCCCATCAGTATTTAAAGCCTGGTGGAACACTGATGCTGGAAATTGCGCACGACCAAAAGGAAGGTATTCACCGCATTATGACACAGTGCGGCCATTACGACAGTTTTGTGTGTCGAAAGGATTACAGTGGTGATGATCGCATCGTTGAGATGAGAAAAAAATGTTGCGGGACGAGGCATAATTTGTTACACACAATGAATTTTTAATTCGCACGCCGTTGGACCTGCTTCCCGGTGCTTTCAGTGAAAGTCGGAAGCGGGGATGACAATGGCGGTGGCAAAACCAAATCAGAAGGGAGATAACAATGGCTTATGTGACTATGAAAGAACTCCTTGAAGCGGGAGTTCATTTTGGTCATCAGACCAAACGCTGGAACCCGAAGATGAAACCTTACATCTTCGGGGCTCGAAACGGGATCTACATTATCGATCTGCAAAAAACCGTCGGGATGTTCAAAATCGCATATGATTTTGTGGCGGACAGGGTTGCCGAGGGAAAGTCGATTCTGTTTGTCGGTACCAAAAAGCAGGCCCGGGATTCCATCTACGAAGAGGCCAACCGCTGTGAGATGTTTTATGTTCATAATAGATGGCTGGGTGGGATGCTTACCAATTTTCAAACGATTCGCCAAAGCATCGACCGCTTGAACTATCTGAACGATATTCAAAACGATGAATCCCTCAATCTTTTCCCCAAAAAAGAACGTTTAAAGCTGATGAAAGAGCGCGTCAAACTCGATAATAACCTTGGTGGGATCCGCACCATGAATGGACTGCCGGGAGCCATCTTTGTCGTCGATCCCAAAAATGAGGCGATTGCGGTTCGTGAAGGCAGACGTCTGAATATTCCCATTATCGCAATCGTAGATACGAATTGCGATCCGGATGATATCGATTATATCATCCCCGGCAATGACGATGCGATTCGGGCTATTCGATTGTTGACCTCCAGAATCGCCGACGCCTGTATAGACGGTGCCGCGCGCTATGAAGAAAAGATGCAGGCGCAAGAAGATAAAGAGGCCTCAGCAGAGTCCGAATCTATGGCAGCCAGTGCCGATTTGCCACCCGGAGAGCGAGAGGTCATTTCAGACGGAACCGAAGGGCCGGTGGTGGAAATAATTCGACGTTCAACCCCCGGGGGGGAAGAAGCCCCTGCAGAAGCTGATGCAGAAGCCGAAGAAAAAGTAGAAAGTACTACCGAAGCAGAATCAGCAGGAGAATAAAGATGGCAGAAATTAGTGCGACAATGGTCAAACAGCTCCGGGAAAAGACCGGATCTGGCATGATGGACTGTAAAAAGGCGCTGGCCGAGTGCGATGGTGATATGGAGAAAGCCGTAGATTTTTTGCGCAAGAAGGGCCTGGCAACAGCCCAAAAAAGAGCCGGACGGGCCATGACAGAAGGTACCATACATGCGTATATCCACATGGGCGGCAAACTGGGCGTATTGGTTGAAATCAATTGCGAAACTGATTTCGTTGCCCGTAACGAAGATTTTAAAGAGTTTTCGAAAAATATTGCCATGCACATTGCCGCCAGCAACCCATTGGGGATACGTCCTGAAGACGTTCCGCAAGATATCATCGACAAGGAAAGAGATATTTACCGGGCCCAGGCGGCAGAGATGGGAAAGCCCGAAAATGTGGTTGAAAAAATTGTAGAGGGAAAAATCCAGAAATTTTTCAAAGACAATTGTTTATTAAACCAGGCTTACGTGCGTGATCCGGATATCACCATTTCCGATCTGTTAAATGAACTGATTGCCAAAATCGGTGAAAATATCACCATCAAGCGTTTTGTCCGTTATCAGATTGGAGAATCCTGATCGGGAGAAACTAAAGGCCCTTTTTTGATAAGATAGGGTGTATACTAAAAGCATATTGCCGTTAAAAGCACAAAAGCGACTTGTAGGAAAATAGCATTGGTCCAGTCCCATTACAATAGAGTGGTGCTCAAATTAAGTGGTGAAGCCCTGATGGGGGAGCAGCAGTTTGGAATCGGACCGGATATGATAAAATACGTATCCGAAGAGATTTATTCTATCGTTGAACTCGGTGTCCAGACAGCAGTCGTTGTCGGCGGTGGGAACATTTTCAGGGGCGTGGCCGGCAGTTCTTTTGGCATGGATCGGGCATCCGCCGATCACATGGGCATGCTGGCGACGGTGATAAACAGTTTGGCCTTGCAGGATGCATTGGAAAAACTCGACATCCAGACCAGGGTTCAGACAGCGATCTCAATGCATGAAGTTGCCGAACCCTACATTTTGCGAAGAGCGATTCGACACCTTGAAAGAGGGCGTGTCGTCATTTTTGGTGCGGGCACCGGCAATCCTTATTTTACGACGGATACGGCCGCAGTGCTGCGGGCACAGGAAATTCAAGCCGAAATTCTCCTAAAAGCAACCAAGGTCGATGGTGTCTACGATTCGGACCCGATGGTTAACAAAGATGCCAAATTGATTGAGCGCATCAACCACCGGGAAGCTTTAGAAAAACAGCTCAAAGTGATGGACCTTACGGCGTTTTCCCTTGCGATGGATAACCAGCTTCCTCTGGCAGTGTTTAGGCTCAAGGACCGGGGCAACATCAAACGCGTTGTCTGTGGTGAAAAAGTCGGTACGCTGATAAAATAGGGCGATTCTAAACTTTAGGCATTTCCCTACTTGAGGTAAGAAACTATGATAGACGATATATATGCAGAAACCACAGATGGTATGAAAAAATCGGTAGACAACCTCGATAAGGAATTAAATCGTATTCGAACCGGTCGTGCCTCCCTCTCGATTCTGGATGCCATTCGGGTTGACTACTATGGCACCATGACACCCCTGAATCAGATGGCGACACTTGCGGTGCCTGAAAGTCGTCTGATTACTATTCAACCCTGGGATGTTTCCGTCATTAAAGATATTGAAAAAGCCATCCTGAAATCTGACCTTGGGCTGACTCCTTCCAGTGATGGCAAAATACTGCGGATCGCTATCCCTCCGCTTACCGAAGAGCGACGCAAAGAATTGGTCAAAGTCATTCACAAAGTGTGTGAAGATCATAAGGTAACGGTTCGAAATATCCGGCGCGATGCCAACGATTTATTGAAAAGCCTTAAAAAAGATGGTGATATTTCAGAAGACGAAGCATTCAAAGCCCAGGAGCGCATCCAGGAAATAACCGATGATCACATCACGCTGATTGACGATTGCTATAAAGAAAAAGAGAAAGAGATACTTGAATTCTAGTACTGGTATATCTTCCAACAATCTAGCAGATCTTGACACCTCCAACCTGCCCGCCCATGTTGCCATAATTATGGATGGTAATGGCCGCTGGGCCAAAAAGCATCGCATAAATCGTATCCAGGGACATGAAAAAGGATCTAAAGCGGTTCGAGCGGCTGTTCGCACCAGTCGTGAAATTGGCATTCGCCATCTGACCCTGTATGCATTTTCCACCGAAAACTGGCAACGGCCGCAAAAAGAGGTCGATGCCTTAATGATGTTGTTGAAGCGATTCTTGGTATCCGAACAAAAGGAGATGCATGAGAACAATATTCGGCTGAGTGTGATTGGACAAATTCAGCGCTTACCGATGGATGTCCAGGACGAGCTGCAAAAGGTGATTACCCTCACCGAAAAAAACAGCGCTTTGCATGTACATCTTGCCTTAAGTTATGGGGCACGAGCCGAGATTGTTCGTATGGCCCAGATGCTTTCTCAGAAATGTAAAACCGGACAAATGACGCCCGAAGATATAGACGAACAGTGTGTTGCTGAGCATTTATACACGCAGGGGATACCGGATCCCGATTTGTTGATTCGAACCAGCGGAGAAATGCGCATTAGCAACTTTCTGCTCTGGCAGATTGCATATACAGAACTATATGTCACACCCACGCTGTGGCCGGATTTCGGTAAAGACGAGTTCATACATATCATAAAAGATTACCAGAGCCGGGAGCGCAGATTCGGCCGAGTTTAAAGGGATATTGTCGCTGATGGTTGGTTGTTTTCAAATCCCGCCGCGGCGGGATTACAACCGCAACGTTTAAAGCACTGACGTGCTTTTGCCTTTTCGGCCTATGGCCGAAGGCGGGCAAGTTCAAGCCACCCGCTATGCGGGTGGTCGTTGACTCAATTCCGCTAACTTTTAATGGGGAGCAAATTTATTCGTGCATCTTAAACGTTGGATTACCGGTCTGAGCGCACTGCCACTTTTGATTTACCTGGTATATATGGGCGGTGTACTATTTAATCTGCTGGTCAGCGTCGGCTGTTTGATTTGCCTGTGGGAATATGTTCGGATAGTCATCATTGCAGACGGAAAAAAGCCGTCCAACATCATTGTATGGTGGGGGCTTGTCATCAGTCTGGTCATCATCTGGGCGGCCTATATTGTCGGTCCCGGGATTGTTATGGTCGTGATTGCTATAAATTTGCTGGGATCCGCCTTTTTCTCGCTTTTTCAATTCAGAGCCAACTCGGGGGTCACCGACCTTGTCCGAAAACAAATTCAGGGTATCATCTATATTCCGCTGTTGTTGTCTTTTCTGGTTTTGATC
>JASFPE010000419.1:0-5172 GCA_050116155.1 Desulfobacterales bacterium | reverse complement strand
AGGAAATTTACTTTTGCCTATGCTTTCTCCTGCTTTATAAACCCTGCCAAATACTCCGCATCCTTGGGTGATAGGTTGAATTTCAGACATGCTTCTTCGATCAGTTTGGCGTATTTTAACTCCGGATTGTACTTGTGTTCTTCGGAGATCCATTTTACCGCTTTGCGTAAATCTTCGCCTTCGGGTTGTATGCTCATCATAAATTCCTTTTTACTGTATTTTCTTACGCTTTGCCTTAAACCCTGTGCTCTCTGCCTATATATCCGGTTTCCTCTTATGAAAATCAGTGGCCTGCTCGAAATTGTAGGCTATTTTAAAGAGCATTTCTTCATTGAAGTGTTTTGCCATCAACTGCAGGCCGATGGGCAATCCGTGTTTGGAGAAACCACAGGGTATCGACATTCCGGGGATTCCTGCAAGGTTGGCTGAAAGTGTGAAAATGTCTGATAAATACATCGTCAAGGGGTCATCGATTTTTTCACCGATTTTAAATGCCGGCGTCGGAGCTACCGGGCATAAAATGACATCACAGATATCAAAAGCATTTTGGAAGTCTGTCATAATCAGGGTGCGAACTTGAGATGCCTTGCCGTAATACGCATCATAATAACCGGCAGATAAACAATAGGTTCCAATAATAATTCTTCGTTGCACTTCAGGACCAAAGCCTCTGGAGCGGGTTTTCCGGTACATGCCCATGAGGTCCGCACCAGCATCATCTCTGAAACCGTACTTGACGCCATCATATCTGGCAAGATTAGAACTGGCTTCCGACGGCGCAATGACGTAATAAACAGCAACGACATACTCTGAATGCGGTAAGGAAATATCAACCCGCTCAGCCCCCAATTTCTCAATGAGCTGAATCGCACTGTTTACTGACGCTGCCACTTCTGAATCCAGGCCACTGGTTTCGAAATATTCTTTGGGAACACCGATTTTAAGACCTTTCAAACCGTTGCGAAGAGACGCCGTGTAATCCGGAACATCTGCGGCAACAGAAGTAGAATCGGCGCTATCATATCCGGCGATGGTATTGAGCAGGTAAGCGCAGTCGGTGACATTTTTGGTCAAAGGACCAATCTGGTCCAGCGAAGATGCAAAGGCAACCAGGCCAAAACGCGAAACCCTCCCATAGGTCGGTTTCATGCCGACCACCCCACAATGGGAAGCCGGTTGCCGGATGGATCCACCGGTATCGGACCCCAATGCACCCAGACACATGTCGGCGGCTACGGCAACCGCAGATCCACCGCTGGATCCCCCGGGAATTCGATCCAGTCCCCAGGGATTGCGCGTAACTTTTAAACCTGAGTTCTCCGTAGACGAGCCCATGGCGAACTCATCCATATTCAGTTTCCCGATGATAATGGCCCCGGCTTTTTTAAGCTTTTTTATCACCGTCGCATCATAAGGAGGCATAAAATTTTCAAGGATTTTTGAAGCACAGGTTGTTCTAAGATTCCGGGTACAAATTAAATCTTTGATACCCAGCGGTATCCCGGTAAGGGGCCCGAATTGCCCGGCTGAAATCCGCCGATCAGCCTCCCTGGCCTGCTCAATGGCCATCTCTTCGACAACGGTGACAAACGCATCCACTCGACTTTCCACGTCATTTATGCGGTCAAGAACGGCGCGGGTCAGCTCTTCGGAGGATATTTCTCTTTTCTTTAATAACTGGTGCGCTCCCTGAATGGTCAATTCGTGCAATTTCATATGAGTTCAATCCCTCATTGGATCCTTACAATTTATTTTAGTGCATTTTGTTGTCAGAAAATTATATGGGATATTTTTACCATTTTGAAATAATTGAATATTGTCGATTGAAGATTGAATATTAGCGGTACGCCTCCGGCGAATCATTTATTAAAAAAGGAACATAAAAATGACGGAGCGCAGCGACATCCACAAATCTTCAATATTCAATCTTCAATATACAATACCGGTTTATCCAACAACCTTCGGCACAATAAAATTACCATTTTCCCGATCGGGAGCATTCTCCAGTGCGAGATTTCGATCAAGATGCTCCTTTTCTTCATCGCTGCGAAAGGCATTGGTTAAAGAGATGGCATGCGATGTTGGCTCAACACCTTCTGTATCAAGCCCATTGAGAAGATCTATGTATTCCAGAATCGTGGTGATTTGTTCTGCGAACTTATCGATCGAGGCGTCATCTAAATCCAGCCGCGCAAGATCGGCCACATACATCACTTCCTCTCTGCTGATTTTCATTAATTCACTCCCGGTGCTTTTTGTAAAACCCTTAACCAACTTATTTTTGTGTTCATAAACTCTTCTATTAAGATCGTTGGTAACCCCTGTATAGAGGACAGTATTATTTTTATTGGTCAGTATATAAACGTAATAATTTCTTTCCATAATAAAGATTGCGTCGTCGCTTGCGCTCCTCGCAATGGCAGCTACAACTCAAGACGTCATTGCGAGCAAAGCGAAGCAATCTCGCCTAATTTCAAAGAAATCCAGCTTATTGTTTCTGCACCAAAATCGGTTTCAGCCCTAATTTTTTCAATTTTTTCAATGTTTGCCGCGCCTCGGCTTTACTATTATATTCACCGATTCTGACTCGAAACCAGATGCCTTTCTGCGCAACCTTACCAATTGTTCGATAAGCCGGGTAACCTTTCTGTTTGAGCTCGGCAACCATTCTGTCCGCATCATTGGCCTTTTTCACCGACGCTGCCTGGATGGTATATAAGACACCGGTTGATTGCTTGGTAGCGGCTGCCGAAGCTTTTCTCTGATCTTCCTGTTTGGCTGCTGTTTTCGATGATGTGGCTTTTTCCGTATCAGTTTTTTTTATCTGGCTCTCCCGTTTTAGTTTCGAGTCTTTGCTTTGAGATTGATCTTCTTTTTCCGGCGGAGCGGCTTGTTCCGGTTTTATGTCAGGAACGCTGGTATCCTTCTGATCCTCCGGCAAATGCTCATAGAACCGGAGCTTGGTTTTATCCTTTACGGCGACTGAGCCCTTCGTTGGTTGGTGCTGTTCTTCCACCTGAGCTTCCGTATTGGAATCATCGAGACTGGGCAAAAGCTGCTGGATATCAAATTTCACCGGCGCCGTATCTCTTCCCACCAGCACTCCCAACACAAACATCCAGGCACATAAAAAAAGAATCGCAACAATCCAGCCTGTCATTTTTCTGCGATTCAGAACAATAAATGGCTTTTTAAATTCCCGGGGCTTTCGTTTGTTTCTCTTCATTTTTACATTTTTTCCGGAGCCGACACCCCCAACAATTTTAGACCATTTCGAATAACCTTTTGAACGGCTAAAATCAGATTTAACCGACCGCAGCGCAAAAGTGGATCATCATGCAATACCCGATGCTTGTTATAGTAAGTATGAAAGGCGGAGGCAAGATTCATCAGGTAAAATGTAATCCGATGCGGCTCCATGGTTATGGCGCTGCTCCTGATTATTTCAGGATAACGGGCCAGTGCTTTGATCAAATCGATTTCTTCTGGGGCCGTCAGCAAGGCAATCGCCTTATTATCCCAGGAGGTGTTATTTTGGCTGCGCTCTTCAGCCTTTCGCACAATACTCGATATGCGGGCGTGGACGTACTGCACATAGTATACCGGGTTATCGTTGGTTTTTTGTCTGGCCAGATCCAAATCAAAATCAAGGGCACTTTCATGGTGTCGCGTCAGGAAAATAAACCGGGCCGCATCCCGCCCGACCTCATTGAGCACATTTCTAAGGGTTTCAAATTCACCGGTGCGAGTCGACATGGCCACCGGTTGTCCGCCTCGCAAGAGATTGACCAGTTGCACCAGAATCACGTCAAATTGATCTGGATCATACCCGGACGCTTCAATCGCCGCCTTCATCCGCGGGATATAGCCGTGATGATCCGCACCCCACACGTCGATCACCCGTTCAAATCCTCTCTCGAATTTATCCTGATGGTAAGCGATGTCGGAGGCAAAATACGTGGTTTGGCCATCATTTTTGACAACCACTCGATCTTTTTCATCACCGAAATTGCGGGTTTTAAACCATGAAGCGCCCTGTTTTTCATAAATGATGCCACGCTTGCGATAGTCATTGAGCATTCCATCCACACGGCCGGAATCATATAAGCTTTGCTCGCTAAACCAACAGTCATATTCGACACCGAAGGCAGCTAAATCCTGCCGCATACCATTCAAAATTTTTTCCGCCGCAAACCTGGCACACACCATGATGGCCTCTTCATCCGACAGGCTTAACAGCTCATCGCCCTCTTGGCTTTTTAGCTCCTCGGCAATGTCATGAATATATTCACCCTGGTAGCACTCCTCAGGAAATTCCATCTGTTGGCCATGTAATTGCTTAAATCGCAAAAAAACAGATAATCCCAGGGTACGGATCTGCCGGCCTGAGTCATTGATGTAGTATTCCCTTTGAATATCGAAGCCGCAAAAAGAAAGAATATTGGCCACCGTATCGCCTACCGCCCCCCCGCGCCCGTGCCCGATATGCAGCGGTCCGGTAGGATTAGAGCTGACAAACTCTACCTGAATCTTTTTGCCTTTGCCGATATCAGATGAACCGTAACGATCGTCGGCATCATGAATTTGGCGTAAAATCGTGTGCCAGGCGGATCTTTGCATAAAAAAATTGATAAATCCCGGACCGGCAACTTCGGTCTTGGCAATTATTCCCTCGGAATCATTCAAATGCCCGAGAATCGCCTCCGCAATCTTTCGGGGCGGCATTTTCTGATTTGATGCCATTACCATGGCGAGATTGGTAGAAAAATCCCCATGGGCATCCGACTTGGGCTCCTCAATATTCGCTTTTGGAATTTCCGGAGATGTCAGATCGCCTTTTGCATAAGCTGTTTTGGAAGCTCTATGTATGAGGTTTTTTAGTTTATCTTTCATTCCACGCTTTAACAAATATTTAAAAGTTCAACGTTCAATTTTCGGGGTTCAGGGTTCAGGGTTTTTTAAATCCGAAACCCAAAATCGACTAGGTTGAGCCCATCGCAGGCCGCAATCCGCAATTGAATTGCTGACACCTGACACCCGACACCCGACACCATATTTTAAGTCCTTTTGGACCTCCGAACCCTTGAACCTTTGAACCCCTGAACGGTTATCCCCTCATTAATGGCTTTTAAAAATCAAGTCAAGCAGCGATAAAGATTAATCAGCGAAGGA
>JASFPE010000418.1:0-5198 GCA_050116155.1 Desulfobacterales bacterium | reverse complement strand
CAAGTTACTTAAAATAATTTATAAAATACTACCAGTTCGAGGATAAGCAATGCCGAGAAAAGCACTGATTGTGGATAACAACTATTTTTTTGTTGAATTTGTGAGTGAGCTTCTGGAGAAACGCGGATATCTCGTCCTCAAGGCCTATGACGGCAAAGACGGAATCTCCCTGTTAGAAAACGGGGCTGTTGATATTATTTTTGCCGATTTAATCATGCCCAAAGTGGATGTGCGGCAGTTTATTGAGTTTATTCGAATGAAGTTTCAGGAGAACCCTATTCCGATTGTGGCGCTGTCCGGGACGGTCATCGAACAAATAAGTGAACTCGATGAGATTGGTGCCGACTATTATATACCCAAAGGACCCATCGATAAATTAACCGTTCAACTCAATGATTTTATGGTCGAGATCGAGGCCCAGCCAGATTTTACGCCCACCGAAAAGAAAATATTAGAGAACGGCACTGTTTTTCCCAGACGCGAAGCCATGGAATTGTTGAACAGGTTGAAATTTCATCGAGCGATTATCGAAAATCTCGGTGTTGGTGTCATTGTCGTTGATAAAGACACGCGTGTATTAAATGCCAATTCGTTGGCTCTGGATATCGTCCAAAAATCAGTGGTAGACGTTCTCAATTGTCGGATTGGCGATTTATTTCCCAGCCAGGAGAGAACCGAGTTAAAAAATGCACTCAAACAGGTGGTCAAAGAACCACAGCTCAAAAAGGTATCTTTCTATTCCACGTTTAATCACCTGCCCACGCGAACGACAGTGTCTCCAATCGTCTTTGACGACAGTCAAGCTGGATGGGTTATCGCTTTAGAAGAATCAGATAACCTCAACGAATAAGCAAAGTACCTCCAGCTGGTTTCCGAATGCCCTATTTACGGCCTTTCTTTTTTGAATCACCTTGAATTTAGATATTGTGTCTGGTAAAGGTTTGGTTTACCGGTTTGCCCGTTGAGCCGCTTGGCCTGTTCGCCGGTTCTCATCGGAAATGATCTATATTTGGAACGGGCTAAACGGGTAACGGGCCAACGGGCTCAACTGTTTATTGCGTGAGCAATCCACCTCAGGATTTGCTTCTAAGAGGCCACAGGAGGTATTAGGTGCTATGACACGAGCTGGTATCGTTGGCGCAACAGGATATGCGGGAGCCGAGCTGGTTCGAATACTTGCCGGACATCCGCATGTGGAACTAACCATGTTAACCTCCCGTCAGTTTGCCGGAGTGAGATTTGACAGCGTCTATCCGGCCATGACGGGGGTGGTTGACCTGGTATGTGAAGAGCTTTCGATGGATCGACTCTGTGACCGTACCGATATCATATTTACGGCGCTTCCACATAAATTGCCGATGACCTTTGTCCCGCAAATGTTAAAAAAGGGAAAGCGAGTTGTCGATTTGTCGGCGGATTTCAGATTTAACGATGCGACCGATTATGAGTCGGCCTATCAACCGCATGCGGCGAAACATTTACTAGATCAAACCGTATATGGCCTTAGCGAAATCTATTTTGATCAAATTCAATCGGCCACCCTGATTGGCAATCCGGGATGCTACCCCACCAGTGTGCTTTTAGCGCTTGTCCCCCTGGTAAGGTCAGAAAATATTGATCTTAAAACCATTATTGCCGATTCCAAGTCAGGCATTAGTGGTGCCGGCCGGTCCCTATCGATCACATCCCATTACTGTGAAGTCACTGAATCGTTTAAACCCTATAAGGTTGCCGTTCATCGCCATAATCCGGAAATGAACGTTGTCTTAAGCCGTGAGGCCCGTCAACCGGTAGACATCACTTTTGTACCGCATCTTGTTCCGATGTCTCGTGGAATGTTGACCACCATTTATCTAGCTCCAGTGGCCAGGCTCTCTCCAGCAGATATAATCAATTGTTACCGCAATGCATATGCCGACAAACCTTTCATTCGACTGTGTCCCGAGAACCGTCCACCGGATACCTTGCATGTGCGTGGTACCAATTATTGTGATATCGGGTTTAAAATAGATGAGCGCTCCGGGCGTTTGATTTTGATGTCGGCTATCGATAATCTCGTAAAGGGCGCCGCCGGGCAAGCTGTTCAAAACATGAATCTGATGCTGGGGCTCGATGAAACAGCGGGATTGCTAAGTGTACCGTTTCCGCTATAGAAGTAAAGGTGTCAGGTTTCGGGTGTCAGGTGTCAGGAAACAAAAGGTTTCAGGTGTCGGGTGTCAGGTGTCAGGGATTCGTACGGATTTCGGATTGAAAATCATAATAATTTAGGAATCGTGAATTTAGGAATTTTAGAATTAGAAGCATAGATCAATTTCTCCTTCTTCAATTCTTTAATCTCTAAATTCCTCAATTCCTATATTTTTCAATTTTTCTATGTGCCTTTTCTGACACCTGACACCTGACACCTGAAACCTAAAAGGTCTCTGAAGCAAAAAATTAGACACAGAAGACGGGGTAAAATTAGAGCCTATTAGGTAACAACTTATGTATGGACTTCTTGACATGCCATTTTAATTGATTTAGATAGATCCCAATCCATTATTATAATCCCAATTTGATACTTGAAATATAAATCAATTGTCTAAATTAAAAGGAGGTTGACGATGACTGCAAAACTCATTAAAGGGACCGAAATTCGAGAAGAGATTCTAGCGGAAATCAAGGACGAGGTGGCCGATATCAAGGAAAAACATGGTATTGTCCCTGGTCTTGTTACTATTTTGGTTGGCGAAAATCCTGCCTCCATATCGTATGTCACCTTAAAAATAAAAACTGCCAATCAACTCGGTTTCAAAGAGATTCAGGACAGCCAGTCGGAGGATATCTCCGAAGAGGACCTGCTGGCGCTCGTTGATAAGTATAACAATGACGACAGCATCCATGGTATTTTGGTGCAGCTTCCACTCCCCAAGCATTTGGATGAAAAAAAGGTGTTGAATGCTATTGATCCGGACAAAGATGTCGATGGATTTCATCCGGTGAATGTGGGACGTTTGATGATTGGCGGCTCAGAAGTAAAATTTCCTCCCTGCACACCTGCCGGGATTCAGGAAATGATTGTACGCTCCGGGGTACAAACCGAAGGTGCCGAGGTGGTTGTGGTCGGGCGTTCCAATATTGTCGGCAAGCCAATTGCCAATATGATGCTCCAGAAAGGAGATGGGGCCAATTCTACGGTTACCGTTGTGCACACCCGCACAAAAGAATTGGATGCGCATTGTAAGCGTGCCGATATATTGATCGTTGCCGCTGGTGTTCCGGGATTGGTCAAACCCGAATGGATTAAACCCGGTGCGTGTGTCATCGATGTCGGGGTTAATCGGGTTGGTGAAAAAATTAGCGAGAAAACAGGGAAAAAGATCGCAATCCTGAAAGGCGATGTTGATTTTGATGCCGCCAAAGAAATTGCCGGCTCGATTACACCGGTGCCCGGTGGAGTTGGTCCGATGACGGTCACCATGCTGATGAAAAACACACTGAAGTCTTTGAAATTTAAGCTGGGAATTGCTTAAATCAGGCCAATCCGGGAAAAAATGGTCATTGGCAAGGACCAAGCTCTCAGAAATATTAATATTATCAAATACTTGGTTAAATTAAAAATGTTGCTGGCGTTTATGAAAAAAAGCTAATGTTTTTCTGTCAATCTGCCGATATACGTAATGGATTGAAGGGCTTGGTCCAGCTTGCGTTCAAAATTTTTCAACTTGACAAAATTGTTGATACCATAATATAGTTTATGTTAGGACAAATCTGCAATTCGAAAAGGCAAAGTCACCGAAAGATGGCGACGCAAAGCCATGGGTCTACAGCCATCAAGGCCATGATTGCCAGGTTGCCGAAAATTTGCATCGGAACGCTTTGAGGTGAAATGCCTGGAGGCGTTTTTTTATTTGCCTTTTATCTTTGCTTAGGCCGCTGCGCTTCAACTTAGGCTGCTGCGCTTCAACTATGATGACGGACTTGATTTCAGACGTATCGAATTCAAACGGAGACGGCTGGAAACGCGCAACACCAGTTGCGGCTTGACACGGATATTTGGATTGTGATACGTGAAAATTTTCAGGTACACTATAATTCAGATATTTAGTGAACCTCAGGATGTGAATTTAATTTGCGTTTGCATGATATGAGCCGGTGGCATTTTCGCGTTCGATATCCGCATGCAACGTCAACTTTAAATAAGGTATTGCTGTCATGCGAAAGAAACTATCATTTGTCATATTGAGCAATACGGGGGCTCCGGCCAAACAGATTTGCGCATCAAAAGCCTCGATCCGAGTTTTTGGCGTCATCTTGCTTGCTTGCCTGTTTGTGTTCGGATATGGCATTTACGATTATTATAATTTGAAGCTTGCCACTGCAGAGTTGCAACTACGCGAGGCCACCTTATCCAGTCAGCTGAACGAGATCAAAAATCAGCGCAAGCAGATTCAAGAGTTTGCCAATGAGATTAGTGCCTTAAAAGATAAGCTGGTTGCCTTAAACGGTTTTGAGAAAAAAATTCGCATTATCGCCAACATCGAAAAAGCGGCTGATTCCGATAACATATTTGGTGTCGGCGGATCAATGCCAGAAGATCTCGATGCTCAAATTCCGCTCAAAGAAAAGCATAACAGCCTCATGCGGGAAATGCATGACCAGATCCAACAGCTGGATCTTGCATCCACCAACCAAAAAGGTAACTTCGAATCTCTCATAAAAAATTTACAGGACCAGCAGAATTTGCTGGCAGCTACACCGGCTATTCGTCCAACCCGAGGGTGGACTACCTCCAAGTTCGGGTATCGCAAGTCTCCATTTACCGGGCGGCGTGAGTTTCACAAAGGTTACGACATTTCCGCTAAAGAGGGTACACCGATTCTGGCCACCGCCGATGGGGTCGTCACCTATGCGGGCCGCAAAGGCCTGTTGGGTAAGACCATCATCATCGATCATGGCCATGGAATGGTCACCCGTTATGGCCATTGTAAAAAATTTTTGAAAAAGCGGGGTGAGAAAGTCAAACGCTGGGAAAAGATTGCGGTGGTCGGCAACACCGGCCGCAGCACCGGCCCCCATGTGCATTATGAAATACACCTGAACGGCATACCTGTAAATCCCGAAAAATACATACTAAATTAAGTCTCGGCCCGGTATCGATCATCGCAACGGTTGTTCGACAAACCGGAGTGGTGAACTGCTGATTTTGTAATATTAGA
>JASFPE010000417.1:0-5205 GCA_050116155.1 Desulfobacterales bacterium | reverse complement strand
GCTACTTTATATAGCCAAGTTTCACCGAATGAAATTCCTTTATTATGTTTTACGGCTATATTGGTGATTCGTGACACCCTGTCTAGAACAAAATCCCGCTGGATAGGGTAAATATGCATATCAAGGTAGTCCAGCTGGGGTATCTTCGCCAGAGCGGTGAAATATTCGAATTGATCCCATGTTCCGGCACCCGCCCCTAATCGTACGCCTTTGGGCGGCAATTCATCGACCACATGATGGATTGTATCTGCAAAGTTTGAAACCGAGAAATTAAGGCCGCTGTTTCTGGATTGGGTATCCGGTTCCGTAAAAATGGTGAGATAATCGGGACGCAGATCTTCAATGATGATCTCGGCCATCTCGCGAAGTTGGGCTCCGAATGTCTTTACTGTTAGTTTGCTATAGTCCACCTCTATTTTCGTGAATTCCGGTTCGCGGAAGAAAGTCCCGATTTCCACGATAAAGACAAATCCGCGTTTTCGGATTTCCCAGGCGATGCGTCTATAAAAATCGATATATCCGGTGAAGCGGGGAAAAGACCGGGTTAACATGGGAAATTGGATGCTGACAGCCACGCTGTGGACACCCAAGTCCTGCAAACGCTCCAGGGTAAGGATTGTGGATTTGAAAACTCTATCGCTCAACAAGAGCTCTCCGCGATTGCTATTTGCCACCAGCAACTCCACACCAAATTTGGTGCCGGTCTTTTTCCGGTTCCATTGGGATCCAATGGTTTTGTCCAGATCATTTAATTTGGTGGCAAGCTCGCTGTACAAAGCGCGATACTTGACGGGAACACCGGTGGTATCGAATTCATCACTCGGCTTAGTTTTCGTATTTGCACATGCAAGTGCTACCAGTGAAAAAATTACGCTGGCCATCATAATAAGAAAATTGTTTCTCAATTTCTGTCTCCTGATTCACTGTTTTTAAGATAGGTTCTAATATGGTGTCTTTAGATAACTAACGCCGCCATATCGCTGCCGAAAAGCCCGATACGATCGCCGGATTTTAGCGGAACAGTCAAATCCCAATCGAATGGATCGTGCCTTATTTGGCGATATCCGATCCAGGACGCCATTTTACTGCGCGCAGCCAACAGTTTTCTGTTCAGAAAAATACTGTTAATGTCTTCTATTGAAATCCCTGCCCGAGCCAAAATCGATTCTACGGTTTCGTCGGCCTCAGGAGGTATTCTGATCACATAATCTTTAGCGGCGCCCGGGTTTTCTGCGTATCGGCGCAATTTGCCGAATAAATGAATCTCAACCATTACCGTTACCTCATTCAGCACCCACACCCGCAGTTACATCCATGGCCGTGGGCGGTCATTTCTGCCATGGCTTTGACCACTTCCCTGTTGTCCGCAGGATCTATCTTTTGGATTTTGACGTTTACAAATATTTCATTGCGGCCTTTAAATAGATTTCCAAGCGGCAGGTGGAGATGCTCAAAAAAAACAGCTGTATTTTCTTTTTTTAGATGAATTAAAATCTCGTCGCCCTCCACTTTGTCGATCAATTCATACTCGAACGGCGACATTCCGGCGGGGCCCAGTCCGAATATGAATTCAAACTCCGATGCCCACGACCCAGGATCCATTTTCTCCGCTGACGTACCTGCCTCAAGGCTCAGCGTGATCTTTTTCAGGTGTTCGACTTTTTTTTTCGCCACTGTAATATTTTTCCTTCTGAAAAATATTAATCCAAATGTTTCGGTGGTTTGCCGATTTTGTCTCCCATCGCCCGTTTGCGGTTGAGCACAATTTGGTCTGCAATTTCGCTGACTGCGTTTTTGAGCCACATGGCCGTCTGAGAGCCTTCTGTATAGTTGGCTTCACCAAACGATTGCACGCGGCCCTGATTCTGAAGACTATTGACCTGGGAAAATTCCTCTTTTGATCCCGGCCGGTATACTGCAAACGTTCTCCCGCCGAACTGATTGAGGATCGAAAATACCGGTATGTCGCTGGGACCGTCGGCCACATAAATCATATTCTGGAAAGGCACGCGTCGATCTTCATCCGGGATTTTGGCATTCACGTCGATATCCGATATTATGTTGGTGCCTTTGTTGATTTCAAAAATAGCACGGGTCTTGGTGGTGTTATCCAGGGCGCATGCAATCTGGGATATTGTCTTTTTATCCGCAGACGTCCTCACTGTTTTTTTGTCCAGATAACCGGATGACGGTGGATTTTCGACAAACTCACAGCCCCATACCCCTTCAATATAAGGTGCAATTTTACTGCCCAGAATCATCTGGCGCAATCCGGTGGAGACAATATAGTGCTCGATCTGAATATCATGCTGCCGGTATTCCGAATTTTTTTTGACAAAATGTTTCACCCTATCAAAAAAATCCGGCAGCCCCGCGTAGAATTTTATTTTGGCACCGAATTTTCTCAGCATGGCATTATTCAGGCCTTTAAAAATGCCTTCTCTGACATAGGTGACAAAGTGATTAAGATAAACCGTATCCGGAACCATGAGGTGGGGATCATCCTTCTGATAATAATAGGGCAGCGCATTGACTTCGTTCCAGAACTTCTTGGGATCCACCTGGTAATGTTCAAAAATGGGCGTCTGCATGTATCCGGGTATTAAGGTTTTATCAAAATCCCAGATGCAGGCAATGATATTTTGGAGAAAAAGCGGCTGTGGCATAATGAGACCTTTGTGACTTGATATTTTCTATGGAAATCTTTGTCGACCTATGTACAATAAAAAAGCCCGCGGATCAAATCGAATAAATTCGTTTCTGACTGAAACTTCCCTTAAAAAAGATGATTGCAGATTAAGAAGCATTTGATATACTTTATAAAATAAATGAGTAAAAAAATCTGTCATAGAAAGATTGTGTGGCATTACTTCATATTTTAAAATTGGAAAGAGGCCAAAATGATTGAAAACGTCATTATTATGGGAGCTGCCGGCAGAGATTTTCATAATTTCAATGTCTATTTTAAGAAGAATCCAAGATACAGGGTTGTGGCATTTACCGCGGCACAAATTCCGGATATCGCCGGTCGGCTTTATCCGCCGGAGCTTGCCGGAGAAACCTATCCAGAAGGAATTCCGATTTATCCTGAGGATCAACTTGCTGAACTTATCCGCCAACACAAGGTGGATCTGGTGGCTTTTTCTTACAGTGATGTGCCCCATGTCGACGTGATGCACAAGGCCTCGTTGGCAATGGCTGAAGGAGCCGATTTTATTCTGATTGGGGCACCATACACGATGCTTAAATCACAAAAAACGATTGTGGCCGTTTGTGCGGTGAGAACCGGGTGCGGCAAATCGCAAACTACGCGTAAGGTATGTGAGATTATCAAGGCGATGGATAAAAAGGTGGTTGTTGTCCGACACCCCATGCCCTATGGTGATTTACGAAAACAGGTAGTCCAACGCTATTCTGCCTATGAAGATTTTGAAAAGCATCAATGTACCATTGAGGAGCGAGAAGAATACGAGCCGCTGGTGGAGCAGGGTATCGTGGTATATGCAGGGATTGATTACGGGCAAATTTTAAAACAAGCCGAAAAAGAAGCCGAAGTGATCATCTGGGATGGTGGCAACAACGACACGCCGTTCTATAAACCGGATATACATATTGTTTTATTTGATCCCCATCGAGCCGGTCATGAATTGCTGTATTTTCCGGGAGAAACCAATATGATGATGGCGGATATCGCGGTCATCAATAAAGTCGATTCCGCACCTGTGCAAAAGGTGTGGCAGGTCAGGAAAAACATTGAAAAATATGCACCGAAAGCAAAGATTGTTCTGGCTGAATCGTCGGTCGTGGTTAAAGAATCTTCAAGGATTGAAGGCAAGCGCGTTTTGGTGGTCGAAGACGGCCCCACCCTGACCCACGGTGAAATGCCCATCGGCGCCGGTTTTATCGCTTCTGAAACATTTAAAGCCGCTGAAATAGTTGATCCGCGCCCTTATGCCAGAGGCTCACTTAAAGAAATCTATGTCAAATACCCGCATATCGGTTCGGTGCTTCCGGCCATGGGATATACCCCGGATCAAATTCAGGACTTGGAACAAACCATCGACCAGGCTGAGTGCGACCTCGTCGTTTTTGCTACTCCCATTCATTTACCGTTGGTTTTAGATATTAAAAAGCCGAATTTGCGGGTGCGCTATGAGTATAAAGATCACGACAGCCCCACGTTGAAAGAATTGATTATGGAGCAGTTGTTGAAATAAAAGAACATCTCCTGCAGAGTCACAGAGGCGCATAGTTTTAGAGCTAAAAATCAATTATAAACATGGAAGAAAAACCTAAAAAACAGACATTGCTGGTTGCATTGGGCGGAAATGCCCTTTTACGTAAGGGTGAGGAAGGGACCGTTGAACAGCAATTTAAGAATTTAGCCGTTCCTATCCGGCAAATCGCAAAGCTTTCCCTGGATTACAAAATTATTATTACCCACGGTAACGGCCCCCAGGTCGGCAATTTGCTGCTGCAACAGGACGGCTGTGACGATGTCCCTAAATTGCCGCTGGAAATATTGGTTGCCCAAACCCAGGGCCAAATCGGTTATATGATCGAGTCAACATTAGACAGCCAGCTCATGGACCTGGGTATTCATTTTACACCGATTGTCAGTTTAATCAGCTATGTCGTGGTGGATGAAAATGATCCTGCCTTTTCCGACCCTTCAAAACCGATCGGACCTATCTATAAACGGAAAAGGGACGCGCCAGCCGGCTACCCGGTCAAAAAAACCGCAAAAGGCTTTCGGCGGGTAGTTGTGTCACCCAAGCCTGCAACGATCGTTGAAAAGCGAGAAATTAAACAACTCATCGATCAAAATTTCATAGTGATCTGCTGCGGTGGCGGCGGCATCCCGGTTATTCGGGAAGGCCGGGCTTTTTCCGGCGTGGACGCGGTGATCGATAAGGATTTGGCCAGTGCCAAACTGGCCGAGGAAGTCGGCGTGGATATTTTTCTGATCGCCACCGATGTGCCCGGCGTTGCCATCAATTACGGCAAATCCGATCAGCAGTTTCTGAAGGCCTTGAGCTTAAAGCAGGCCGGACAATATCTAAGTGAGGGGCACTTTCTTTCCGGCTCGATGGGACCAAAGATTGAAGCGGCCATGCAGTTTGTGCGTCACAGCGGCAAACGCGCCGTGATTACTTCGATTGAAGAAATTGTCTCGGCCGTGCAAGGTAAAGCCGGTACAGAAAT
>JASFPE010000416.1:0-5211 GCA_050116155.1 Desulfobacterales bacterium | reverse complement strand
GATCCGTAATACCGGATTCAGCGTCATCATGGGATCCTGGAATATCATGGCAATCCGGTTGCCTCTGAGACGCTGCATCTGGGGTTCAGGCACGCCGACGAGATCCTCGCCTTTAAACAGGATGTGTCCACCAACGACTTGCCCCGGAGAATCCACCAGCCCCAGGATGGAAAACCCGGTCACAGTCTTGCCGCACCCGGATTCTCCCACAAGCCCCATGATCTGGCCTTGATTGACGCTAAAGGAAACATCGTCCACCGCTTTTACCACGCCGGCCTTGGTAAAAAAATATGTTTTTAATTCCTGAACGACCAGCGTCGATTTGCCGTCTAACACTGTGGGCTCCTTATCTCCGCAGGCGGGGGTTGAGGACGTCTCGCAACTGGTCGCCGACCAGGTTGATGCTGACGATGGTAATCAGTAAGGCAACACCCGGAAAAAAGCTGATCCAGTATTTACCGCTCAACATATACTCAAAGCCATTGGCGATCAAAAGCCCTAAGGATGGCTTGGTCACGGGCAGCCCAATTCCCAGAAACGAGAGGGTTGACTCCAGCAGAATGGCGTGCGCCACCTGAACGGTTCCCACCACAATCAGCGGGGGGAGTACATTCGGCATCAGATGGCGAAATACGATGCGGCGATTGCTAAATGCCAGGCAATGGGCAGCCTCGATGTAGTCCTTGCTGCGCTCTACCAGGGCACTGCCGCGCACCGTACGGGCGTAATAGGCCCATTGGACCGCAATCAGCGCGATGATGATTTTGTCAACGCCCTTGCCCATGATGGCAATCAGCATGAGGGCAATCAGAATTGCCGGGAAACTGAGTTGCAGATCCACCAGGCGCATGATGATGGTGTCGATGCGGCCTCCAAAATAAGCTGCTGTTAATCCAATGCAGGTACCCAGGCAAAGGGCGATGAAGCCGCTCATGGCGCCGACACCGAGGCTGATGCGCAGTCCGTAGAAAATAGCGCTGAGCATATCGCGGCCCTGATCGTCGGTGCCCAACAGGAAAGGCTTGCCGGACAAGCTCTCGGATCCCGGGGGCAGGCGGCCATCCAGGATGTCAATTTCACGGAGGTCGTAGGGATTTTGAGTTGAAATCAGTGGTGCAAAAATCGCCACAAAAATAATGCCGATGAAAACGATCAGGGCACCGACGGCGACTTTGTTCTCCGTAAAGTCGGAGACAAACCGTCGCAGGGAGGTTTCGGCTTCAGGTGTAACCTCCGTCAGAGCCTCGGGAATCGTTTCGGTTTTGGTAGTTACGCTCATGCTTTGACATCCTGCAGTCGCACCCGCGGATCGAGTATCGAATAGAGGATGTCGACCACGAGGTTGATGGTGACGAACATAAATACGATAATTATCAGATAGGCCACGATAATCGGTCGATCCAACAACAGGATGGAATCGATGAGCAGTTTGCCCATGCCCGGCCAGGCAAATACCGTTTCGGTGACCACCGAAAAAGCGATCAAATTACCGAGCTCGAGACCGACCACCGTGACGACCGGGATGAGGATGTTTTTCAAAACATGCACCAGGATCACCCGCCGGGTACTCAAGCCCTTGGCCCGGGCGAATTTGACGTAATCCTGCAGTACCACCTCGCGGGTACCGGCTCGCGTAAGGCGGATGACCAACGAGAGTTTGAGCAAGGCCAGATTGATCGCCGGCATTAAAAGGTGTTTGAGTCCATCCCAGGTCAAGAAGCTGAGCTCCAGGCCCATGAAGGTCACAGTTTGGCCGCGGCCGGTGGACGGCAGCACCCCCAGCATCACGGCGAATACCATGATCATCATGATCCCGACCCAGAAGGTCGGTAAGCTGAATCCAAGGATCGATCCGCCCATGATCGTCTTGGATACCGCAGAATCCGGTTTTAGCCCGGCAAAGAGTCCGAGGGGTATACCAAAAATAATCGACATGATCAACGCGCAGAAGGCCAACTCGAGGGTGGCTGGTACCCGCTGGATAATGAGCTTCATCGCCGACTGGCCAAATACAAATGATTGACCGAAGTCACCTTGCAAAGCGTCCTTAACGAATTTCAGATATTGCTGCCACAGGGGAAGGTCGAGGCCGAGCGCCTTGATGGCTCTTTCGAATTCCTCCTGATCGAACTCCGGGTTAATTAAAATATCCACCGGGTTGCCGATGACATTTGTACCAAAGAACACAATCAACGACATGGCAACAATGACCATCGCAGATTGCATAAGTCTTCGGATAATAAAGACCGACA
This sequence comes from Desulfobacterales bacterium, assembly GCA_050116155.1. GTDB lineage: Bacteria > Desulfobacterota > Desulfobacteria > Desulfobacterales > JAHEIW01. The sequence goes on along the minus strand of JASFPE010000416.1, from coordinate 2,959 downwards.
CGTCTTTTTCTCCCTACTAGACCTTTAGTTCTAAAATTAGGGGTGCATTTTTAAAAGATGAACGTCGAACATCGAACCACGCCTTGGCGTGGTTAAACATCGAATACTGAGGTCGCTCCGCTCCGTCATTAAGTTTCATTTCTTCAAAAAAAGCCGATATTAAACCTTGGATGAGCGAACACTCCAGCGGCCTTTATTTTGCAGCATCCAGTCCGGTTCCTACTATTTTTCCATTCAACATTCGATGTTGGACGTTCGATGTTCGATGTTCATTTTCTAACCTAATTTTCCACTGTCTCGCAACGGGAAATCCGGGAAGCTCCTTTGCGGAGCTCCCCGACTGATAAGGTTTAGTTATTTCACAATAACGCTCATGGCGAGAGTATACTCGTCCGTACGAGGCGTGTAGGCCAAGCCTTTGCGGGTTGCCCAGACATTGACCTGATAATGAAGCGGGATGATGCCGAGATCTTCAATGGCAACTTCTGTGGCTTGCTGCAATAGCTTTTCGCGTTTCGCGTCATCCACCGTCGCCAGGGCCTGTTCGATCAGCTTGTCTACTTCGGCATTGGAGTAACGGCCCCGGTTGGAAGCGCCAAAGCCGCGAGCCTTGTCATAGGTGTGCAGCAGGGACTTCAGAGGTGAAGAGGCCTCGCCAGTGCCTGAACCCCAGCCCACAAGGATGAAGCTGAAGGCCGGAGATTTGTTAGGGCCGCCGCGTGAGGCCTTACTGAAAAATACGGACTTCGACATGGTTTCCACTTCCGTGTTAATGCCAATGCGGGCCAGCATCTGGCCGATGGCCTGGCAGATCTTGGCGTCATTGATATAGCGGTCATTGGGTCCATGCAACGTGAGATCAAAACCGTTCGGGTAGCCGGCGTCAGCCAAAAGCTTCTTGGCGGCTTCCGGATTATAGTTTTCGGGTTTGAGCGCGGGGCTGACACCGAAGAAGCCTTCCGGTAAAAGCTGCCCGGCCGGAATGGCCACGCCTTCCATTACCCGCTCGACAATGGCCGGCCGGTTGATGGCTTTGGAGATGGCTTTGCGCACACGCTGGTCCATCAGCGGGTTTTTGCCGCCGGATTTCTTGATGAACGGAGAATCAGGCCGGAATTGGTCCATGTGCAGATAGATCACCCGATTGGAAACCCCTTGGGAAAGCACTACATTGGCATCTTTCTTAAGACGGGCAACGTCGGCGGTGGGCACAAGATCGATCATGTCAACGTCGCCGGCCAGAAGCGCCGCGACGCGTGCCGGATTTTCCTTGATCGGTTTGAATACCACCCGATCGAATTGAGCCTTCTTGCCCCAGTAAGCGGGGTTCTTGTCGAGTACCAGTCGATCACCCGGAACCCACTCGGCGAATGTGTACGGCCCGGTTCCGATGGTGGCTTTGCCGGAATTATAATCGCCGGTTTTGGCGCCCTGCCCGTGCTTTTTGGAGATAATATAAATATTGGACACATCATTGGGCATCAACGGATAGGGTTTTTCGGTCAGAAAGTGGACGGTATAGTCATCGATCTTTTTGACTGTCTTGCCCTTGGTGTAAAGGGCGAATGACGAAGGGCTGGCCTCCACATTGGGCGCCCGCTCAAAAGTGAAAAGCACGTCATCGGCCGTAAACGGAGTACCATCGTGGAACTTCACACCCTTGCGCAACTTAAACTCCCAGGTGGTGTCGTTGAGGGGTTTCCAGGATTCGGCCAGGCCCGGTTGGAGCTGCTGCTTCTCGTTGGTATCGACCAGGCGGTCAAAGATATGGCGGGCAATGGCGTTATTCGGCCCGAGATTGTGGTAATGGGGATCAATCGAGGACGGCTCGAGTTTGCTGCCGATGACAATCTCGCCTGCTGATGCTGCACCGCTGCCCAGCATCACCGTCAAAAATATCCCCAAAACGATTTTTACAGTTACTTTCATACTTTTACCCTCCTTTCTGTGTAATCTGAGCATGACTGCTGGCAGAACATCGAGACGCTCTCATGCTCAGAGCATGTGAAATGAATTCAAACACTTAACACAAGTTAACAATCGATCAAAAATAAAAAAAGAAATGAGATTCAGCGAGAGGATCGCAACGATATTACCAAATCAAAATCTAATTTCAACAAAAATCCTCATATTATTCGGATGGGTTGTAGCTTTTGCAGTATACGGGCAATTGTTTCCATAACATGCCAAGGCAGGAGTCACATCGGTTGCACTATTTAACAGCCATTTAAGGTTTCCATTCTGGATCCAGCGCATAATATTCCTTGGGGAATTTGGGTTCGGATAAGACGGCAAGATTGGGAACCGGATATCTAAACGCACCTTTATCCCCTATGTACCTCAGCCCCTCGATGACGTTTTCGAACCTTTGATAGGGTATCGCAAAGGATACTTCATAATCCTGGGTTCCCGCAAAAATGCGTTCACCCGGACCGGGGATCATATAGGTGCAATCACCGGATTGAACAACCCCGGCGATCCATGCCGCACAGCCTCCTCGCCCGGTGCTGGATGATGTGATGCCGGAGCCTTTCCTGAAATTGGCAGCCTGGATCAGCGCGAGGATTTGCGCGGGATTACCATAAACGATGGCCAAATCCGGTTGGAATTCACATTTCTGCAACGGAGCCAGCCATATCTCTCGCCCCGTGTCCACCGGCCACAACGGGAAGGATGCTTCCATCTGCTTGGCACAGTCTGCATCATCCTGGTAATAGCCGGCGACGGTCCCTCCCTGAAATAGGTCGGGCGCGATATGACCTAAGAACACCGCCGACAGCGGGCAGGCATTATCGTCTTTGGTGAATGCCATGTTCCACCCGATGGTTCTGGAAATGGTCAATCCCTGGCATACAGAGATTCGGTTTCCGATGTCGCGTTTCGGGTATTTTGCCTTCTTCGGGGCCTTATCGTTGGCTGTAGCTAACTTCACCCCAACTGGAAGGGTTGGAAAATGACC
>JASFPE010000415.1:0-5214 GCA_050116155.1 Desulfobacterales bacterium | reverse complement strand
ACCTGGCTTTCTTGATATATTACACGTTTTGTTGTATCATGAACAATATCGATGTGGTAAACACACAACGCCTGGCAAATTAAATTCATAGACGACCTTTTGATTTCATAAGCTGCTTTTTTTACATGAAAAATCAGAAATTGAGCATTCTCCGCCTGACTTTCGCGCGCTGTTTTCTCAACCAGAATCCGACCGCTGTTTTTCTGAACCTAATTAACCAATCAACGAATCAACGATTTAACGAATATTAACCAACTAACCAATCAACTAATCAACGAGAATTGACCATTTAACGATTCGACAAATCAACTATTTAACGAACATTAGCGAACATACACCGGTTACTTCATAGGGACAATAAGAGTCGAAAAAATACAAGGGTCAAGAGCAGACTTGACCCCTTAGCATTCGTTAGCTGAAAAAAGCGCGATATAGTTAATTTGCAGAACGGCCTGGCACCCAAACCCATCGACCGCCGACTTTCACAAAAGGTCCAAGCTTGCATCCGCGCGTTACACCAGTGCCAACCTTTACATAACAAACGGATATCCCTCTTTTGATACGTGAAACCTCAATCTTATCATCAAAAAGAAAGCTTTCCGCACGGTCACCCCCTCTGCCAGACTGGGCATATGCATTTGGAATTCGGTAGCACAAAGGATCTCCGACAACGAGAGATTTTTTTAATATTTCTTGTATCTCAGTTGGTGGAATTTCGTCCGGTCCAAAATATTCAGGATCTTCTTCAGCTTTCCTCACTCTCTCCTTAAGATCGTTATAAAGAGCCGATATTGAACCAGGAGTTGTTTCAACTACTAGCCCCTCCAAATCCGATACTGATGGAAATAATCCAGAATATACTATATACTCAATATCGAAATCGTTTCTCGGTGGTCGCTTCTGCAATAAAGCGAGGACAGCGCTTTGTAGATCAGGCGCCGCACAATACAGTTGTCTCTGAAAAGCCCGCCACCCCATCTCAGATATCGGATATTTTGCGGCCTTTAATTCAGCGCAATCACATTTTAGAATAATGTGAAATTTAGTCTGGTCAGCAGAACGGCAGTCGTCAAAGTTCATCTGCCTAAACCTCTGGCACTTAAGGCTATTTGCTTCGACACACCACTTTTGATACCTTTTGCAATGTTCATAGAACATTTCGCATTTCAAGGCTTCATGATGTTGCTGCATTCTTTGCTCCGAAATGGGTCTGGAATCAGAGATGGGCCTGAAATCTTTGTCTAATGCAATATGTTTATCTACAAGAAGTTTCTCAATGTATTCAATGGATATTGCTCTGGCTAACTTTGTAATTCCCTTACTTGATTTAATTATCCCAAGAGTTGCTCCATCCTCATCAACGAGCGGGGCACCAGAATGGCCTTTAAGGATGTGTAACCCACGAAAAATAATATCACCGCTTTCATCATAGCCGGCATATAATCCGTATCTCGCACTATTTTTATCCGACTGAGTCCGACCGAGAGCATATACCTTAGCACCAATATCTAGGAGCTTCGCACAGCCTGTAAGTGGCGCTGCCAGCATTCTCTCGACAGGTTTCGGGACTTTTAAAGCTATAATCGCAAGATCTCTGCTTTGATCGAAGAGACCCGTCACTGTTGCAGAGTCTGAGTAGACACGGCCTGCTTCGAAGCTCATACGAAAATCAATTTTCTTGGCTACCTTTCCGTTCGGCGCACGAACTGTATGATTGGTCGTTGCTGCAAGCAGAGAGCGTCCAACGCTACCAACGACCAGCCCAAAGCCATGTTCGTTCCTTCCATCCTGATGAAATGCATCAACCTCCACCATGTAACTCGAGGGCAATATCTGACTCTCTGCAAACATTGCGACGGCAGAATTGAGATCTATCATAAAAATGAAGCCAGCAATCAATGTAAAGATGATCAAGTAAGCCAATGTATCATTAGAACTAAAATAGCGTTTCCTATCGCCACAATAAGCAGCTCTATCCATAGTTGAAAAGACTGAGGTTTCTGTTCTCTGTGGTGCATTTCCAGATTCCAATAGAGTTGTGCAATATATCTGGCCAACATCAAGCTTTGTTTTATTGCATGTCATAATCCTGCCTTCTTTTATTGAAAATAGCGTTCAATAAGTTGAGTATGCTGATTAATTCTTTGGCAGTTGAATTGAGAAGATAAACTTTCTAGGAAACATATCGCCCCTTTTACCGTATAATCAGAGCCTCCTATTTATTTCGGTAACAAATTCGAAATGTCTGGAAGAATATTAAAAGGTAGGCCATTTTCTGCACAAAACAAAATTACTTCCTCCAAAGAAAGTATTACAACTTTGTTTGACTCTTCAACCTCCCGGCTCTGAACCAACCCCACTGCATAGCCCTCGTCAACAATAACTACAGCACCAAGGAAGTTATTCGGGATTCTCTTTTCAGTATTAAAACGAATGGACGCTCGGCCTTTTTGGAAGGACGTCGTAAATATAGTCCTCACAAACTGCAACTCTCCATTAGAGTTTCTTACTATTACATCCGCGGCCTTCTCAGGTGCAACTCTCGAACTGCTACCCATGAAGGCTGAGTCTGGTTCCCACCGCCCATCTGCATAAAGAATGGCAAGGTTTCTGTGCGGATCATTTACCTCCATAAGTCGAAGAACGACATGTTTGGTTTCTTTGCTCCATAGGTCTTTTAGCTTCACAAACACTTTTTTCAGATGCAAGTCGGGGTCTTCAGTTCTGACAACGCTGTTTGGTATAAGCAACAAAGTTCCTTCTAAATAAGGTCCTATAACAAAAGCATGGCATTCGCGAACGCTGTTATCCGTCATAGTCGCTTCAATGGCGTATATACGATGTTCATAAGAATCACGATCAAAAATGGAAGACATCTCGGCTAAAACTGGCGCTGTACTAAATTCCAACAAGATGCCTGAGATTAAGATCATTGTTAAAGGTTTCATTTCTGTCCGGTAATTAGTTTTGTTGCGCCCCAAAGAAGGCTCCAAATGAAAACCAGGCTCGCCCAAAACAGGCTGAGTGGTTGATGGTGATATAGATACTCTATATAAGAAGGTGTTAAGTCGCGCTCGAAGCCCTCAGGGCCGAGCGTCACACGAGACAAAGTTCCTTCAAGCAAGATCGACATTCGATCAGCTATCCGCATTTCCCTAATGCGACCTTTGAAGCTCACTAAATTGAGGAACACATCGGGGCTTAATACAATTGTTTTGCCTGTATCAGGGAGTGTCAAATTGCCCGCTTCAATAGTCGATATTTTAATGTGATCTGGGGTTCTGGAAGGCACCTCGCGTATGAACCGGACATCTGACACCGCAATATCACGAAACAAAAGAGCTGAATTATCGGACAAGTAAAGTGAAACTTCTGCGGGCTTCGCGAGTTCACCCTCAGCGATGATTTCCATCGTTTCTGCGAGTTGATTGTCGATCACATTAGCTGCAATAATGTTATCAGATTTTGAAGATTGATCTCTGTTGAGTTGAACATCCCCGCTCACACGAGTACTGATAGTCACTTTACCGTTTCTAAGGGAAAAAGTGGGAAAAAGCTTGTCATGGAACTGAATTTCAAGCGAAGTTTGCTGGTCTGCGTTCTTGGTCTTCCGAGCTAACATAGGTGAAAGGATTAGCTTATCAACAATGACGCTACCTTTTGAAAGGTGGATTGTCGAAGGTGGTTTTGTTGGCTTTTGGCTGGCAATGCCAGGGGATAACCTTAAATAAGTAATCTTGCTTACCGTAAGCAGTTCTCCAGTCAGGTTAGAGTTAGGAACGTAAGCATTTGTTAAATTGTTTTCCAGATAGGCCAGCATCCCAGAGCTCTGAACAGACAAGATTACTTTGGTTGGTGTCTTCGGCATACTCATACCAAGTCCTACAACGGTAGCGCATATTAAGGCAATAGCAATCGGTAGGCCGACACGCTGGTACCAAGGCAAAGGAATGTGGCTCAGAAGTTCTTTATAAACTTTAAGTGTTCGGCAGACAGCTTCATAGTCTCCACTCGGCTTATGAAGAACTTTTCGAGCCAAACGATTTGCTTCTTTTTGATGTATGGCTTTTAACTCTGAGCGCAGAGATTTTTTCATGACTCTAATCAAGTATGCGCACACTTAACCGTTCTGGTGTATCGCGTTTAACGGGTTTTGCATAAACGTCGATTATCTTTATGTTTCCATCATTCCCCAATGGAACCTCGACATGGATAGGCTGCCCCGGGGCGATCATTCGCATCCCAGCATCTTTCCAAGACACAGCAACTTTTTGTGTGCCTTGTTCCGGGTAGATCCGCCATTTCATCCACTCAAGCGGTAGGGGCGACCGCACAACAAATGAAGCCTTATCACCGATTCCAGTCTCACCTTTGCCGTCGAGTAATTGAAGTGGCAAAATCACTCTCCCGCGAGGATCCGGAAACCAAGCTAAGAAGCCCAAATCCTGTATTGATAGCCCTACCTTATCAAGGACGGAAGTAGTAGGCCAAGAGAAGGAGTTTCCGGGCGAAGCCTGCGCGTCTAGTTGGTAATATGCTTTTTGATGTAATGCTCTTACGCGTATTGAAATGATGTTGCCAACGGAGTGTGTGAAGTTAGGGATTAAAACCTTTATTTCAGAAAGAGCGTCAATTGCTGAGGCCCCTTTCTTCCTTACAAAAGACAGCAATTCAAATTCTGAGCTGGTGCGGGCCTCGTAAAGGCCTTCGCAGCGATTGTTATCGCGAGCTTGATATCCGAGCTTTCCCTCTATACTGAGGACACTCGGATCACAAATTTCATCTGCTGCATCCAGATCGTATACAGCTGAAAGTAATAGGAGGCTACTGATGAAATAAAGAGGAAATAGATTCAGCACTTTCATCCTCATTTGTGAGATCCTTTCGCAAAGAAAATTTCCATCATTTGTCCTTCAAAATCATTGATAGCGTAAACTCAACTTCGTAGTATGAATGCAAAGCCGTGTCTAAATGGGGTCAAAGCTAGTGTTTTTACCGTCACCATTTCAATTGCTTATCGGGCGTGATCTAACATGTGTTTTAGATGAACCTGGTCGTCATGCTGCGACATATAGGTCCTCGGCCTCCAACAGTACCCTGTCACGGAAATATTTGCTGATGCAGCCTGCGGTATTGAGATCGATCTTTCTACCGATTAACTCGCCGAGCTCGAGTTCAATTCCGGCCAGCTTAATCAACCCGACTTTGGCTTTT
>JASFPE010000414.1:0-5241 GCA_050116155.1 Desulfobacterales bacterium | reverse complement strand
GATGATACCCAGCAACATGATCGACAGGATGACACCGGACAGATAAATGAATCGCGATTGATTAAGACCCTGATGAAGCTGTGCAGCGGATAGCGCAACAACAACTCTTCCGATCTCTACATCTGAAAAAATAATCTTTCTAAAGAATCCGATTACTTTTGTTTTATCCGGTGCGAAAGCGGTTGTGATCGAGACGCCGTCGATCGTAGTGATCGTTTTTTCATTTTGCATCCGCTCAAACTTTTGATTCATCTTGTCTGTGTCGGTGTGAGCCAGGATGTTGTTTTCGTGATCCATTATCACATCAAACTTCAGATCTTTCACCGTCTGCAATTCTTTGATTGCGACGTTGAGTGATAAAATATCTTTTTCCAGGACGAAGGGTCCGCTCTTGGTTGCCAGATTTTGAGCCGCTGTAAGTCCCTTTTGATACAGGGCATTATTCAGCCGTAATACGGTGAAGTGATAAATGAAAAAGGCGGAAATATTGGCCACGAGCCAAATCATCAGGCCAATGGCCAGAGCCTTTCGATTGCGGTCAATGAAACCTATTTGCGTGATGCGTTTCATGCCTCTGGAAAATTTTGTAAAAGCGCTGGTTGAAACTTCCTTTACTTTTACCACTGTCAACGTGGCAATATCACTGACAAGCATGGAACACCTCCTTTTCTGTCCCTAGTCAGGTGTCAGGCGGCCAGTTTTTTAATAATTTCGGTGCAACGCTGTATGATCTGGCGTCTCATCCAGGAAAGATCTTCTTTTTTTGCAAGATCGTCCGAATCGATTCTTCTGGTGTGGGAGACATTAGCGACGTCCGGCCCCTCTTGCGAGTTCTCGAGTGTCAGAAATCGATCAAGATGCGAATGATGGAATACCTTATCGGAAAGCGGCTTATGCGTCCCGCACAAAGGGCAGGTAATCAGTGAACCTTTCGAATCTGAGTCTTTTGCAAAATTCGGCCGATTAAAATTTACGGCTTTCATCAGAGATGCTCCGATCAATCGGTAACGAAAAATAAGGATTAACACCAATAACGCCAGACAGCTCGAAACCGCTATGATGATAAATAGACTTCTGGTTCGAAACGTTTCACTGGTTGACAGTCCGATAAAAATTTCCCCAATTTTAGTACCGGCGTAGGTAATGTCCGAGGCAAAGTTGAGAAATTTTGCATGGCTTCCAAATCCGCCTTCCCAAATTGATACCTTTTCGACGGAATGGTCAGCCTCTGTTATGTCCGGTAAGAGTCGTCCGGTCCCGGTGAAGGCAACAACTTTATTACGATGATCAACGACCGACGCGTAAATGACATTCTTTTTGTTGGCGGCATCGGTCAGCAGGCTGTGAATCGTCTTATCATTTTTTTCTAAAAGAGGCAGGCTGACAAGCTCAGAAAACTCGTTTGTTATTGCAATTCCGGATGCTTTTAACCTGTCTTTGAGGCGATCAGACCGGTAAGTAATAATTGCGTAACCAATGAGCATTGCCAACCACCAGATCACAATGCCATATATGATATAGCGGGTGTTTAAGCGGAAGCCCAATATCTTGATTGAATCCATTCGGCTTTTCTCCCTATCGGGGTTAGCGTTAAAGTCCTGCGCTATTGGACGTTTTAAATAGGTGCCGGTGGATCTATTTGAAAAAGCAAGCTTTATTTATCGATTCTGTTAAATTATTATGGTCAAAAAGCAATGTCAAGTAAATTACCGGAGGAAAATTTCCACAATACGACAGTTTAACGCCTGTATGTCGATCCGACGATCTTTTTTATTAGGATTGAGACCATTGTATCATATTTAAATTGACAAGAAGGGCCTAATCAGATTAATGATTATAAATTGAATGCTTTATGGACGAGCGCTCCGTGGGGTTTTCAGAGTAAAATCGTCATGGTCGGTGTTTCAGCTAACCGCGAAATTAGAAAATTAACTTTCTATCCATAAGTTGTAAGTCAACAGACACATTTAAAGACGTGCTGTTTTGCAAATCTATTTCCTTTTGCTCCCTGGTCTACGAGGATCGACATGTTCTCTTTTGGTTTGGCTCAAACTCAGGCAGATCGGCGCTCCAAAATCATTAAACTGCTACATTTATGTATCGTTTGGGGGATAAGTTCGCTTGTTTCCTACTCCTGTACACCCACAGGAGCGGTGGGTCCGTCTCCGGAGAATAACATTTTTCGTTCCGAAGACTATATCGTCTACATGCTTCAAAATAACGAAACGCCTGCTGAATTGGCGGAAGCATTTTTAGGGGGGAGGGGGAAATCGTGGGTGATTGAAGAAGCCAATGCAGGGGTTGGCTTCGGCAACGGCGACGCGATCGTGATTCCACTGAAAGACAGAAACAAAGGAGGACTAAGTGCTGCTGGATTTCAGAGCATACCGATTCTAACCTATCACCGTTTTGCCGAAAACTGCAGCACCCCTATGTGCATGCCAAAAAACACATTTGAATTTCAAATGAAATATCTAAAGGAAAATGGCTACCACGTGATTACGGCCGAAGAGCTGCTTGCCTTTCTTGAATATCGTCAGGGGCTTCCGCAAAAATCTGTCCTCATTACCATGGATGACGGATATCGCTCCGTCTATAATATAGCCTATCCGATTCTCGAAAAATACGGATTTACAGCAACATTGTTCATCTATACCAGTTTTGTCGGTGTATCCAAAATGGCTATTACCTGGAACCAGCTTAAAGAAATGCAGTCGAAAGGCTTTACCATCGGATCGCACACGATTTATCACAGCGATCTTACCCAGCCCAAGGAGGGGGAAACCGAGCTGGAATTCAGGGCCCGGGTTAAGGAGGAACTCTATGGTTCCAAAAAAATCATTGATCAAAAATTGGGGCAGGATACTTATATAATTGCCTACCCATTTGGCTATTATGACCAACTATCAATTCAAATAGCCAAGAAGGCGGGCTACAAAATGGCAATGTCCGTAAAAAGAGGCGGCAACCCCTTTTTTGCGAATCCAATGGCGTTGAAGAGGGATCAGATTCTGGAAAGAGACATGCAAACGTTTATTTCCAGGCTCAAAACGTTTAATCATATATCACTAAAGTGAGATCGACATGAAACATAAAGCAGGAATCATCGGTATCGTCCTCGTGTTGGTTCTGGCAGTCGGTTGCGCCGGAATCGGAAAAAAATCTCCGGCGCAGCTTGCCGAGGAATATACGGCAAATGCACAAAACTACGAAGCACAGGGCAATTTGGTTGAGGCTTTAGAGCAGTATAAACTGGTATTGACGGTGGACCCTGAAAATCAACTGGCCCAAGAAAAAAGCACAGCGATCGAAGAGGAGCTCCACAAAAAGGCTGAGGAGCACTACCAAATCGGCCTTAAATCATACAACCAAGGCCAATACCGTGAGGCGCGAAAAGAATTTTTAACAGCGTTGCGATATCATCCTGAACACGCAGAAGCAAAAGACAAATTGACGTCTACGAAAAAGGAAATAGAACAGGTTACAAGATACATCGAGCACACCCTGCAGCCGGACGAAACTATTTCGACGCTGGCCGATAAATACTACGGGGATTATCGTAAATTTCATCTCATCGCCGAATACAATGAACTGGAGGATGCAACCAAGGTCACGGTAGGACAACAGATTAAAATCCCCGTCATCGAAGGAATGCCGATTATTGCAGATCCAGCGTCAATTCAGACGGATACCGGTGAACCCCCTGAAACAGTGCCCGGAGAGATTATAGCTGTCAAACGTTATATTACCCATACCGTTCAACCCGAGGAGACGCTTTCAAAACTGGCGCAAACCTATTACGGCGACTTAAAGAAATTCGATGTCATCGCCAAATTTAACGACCTGGAAGACGGAGCCCCCCTAGTGGTCGGGAAAGAACTAAAAATTCCCGAAATTGAAGGACTTCCCTTTTTTACAGAGGGCAAGGTAGAAGAAGCGAAAATAGCCAGTATACCCCCCAAAATGCCTGCGGCTGCAGAAGAGCCTGAACAGCAAAAAAAGGAAACGATTGGCGAAAAGCAAATAACGATTCAAGATCAGGCGGTTAACTATCGGGAGCTTGGCATTGAACTTTATAAGAGCAAAGAGTATAATGCCGCGATCGCCGAATTCAAAAAGGTTTTGAACGTAAATCCGGATGATTCCATAACACGCGAATACCTTGCCAAATCTCATTTTCAACAAGGATTGGTACTTTTCGGCAAAGAGGATTACCTGGACGCCAGGGATGAATTCAAAGCTGCACTGGAATACGATAAAGATTGTGACAAATGCGATGAGAACATCCGAAAATGCGAAGACACCTATATGGAGGTTCACTACGATAAAGGGCTAGCATATTTTGGGGATCAAAAATTAGCCGATGCCATCGCAGAATGGGAGCTGGTCTATGCACTTGATCCGAATTACAAAGATGTAAACAAAAATCTCACAAAGGCCAGAACCCTTTTAGAACGTCTGGAAAGCATAAAGCGAAGCAAAACTCAAGAGAATAAACAGTAGTGGATTCTATCATGAATGGTCTATTTCGGCTTTAATTGTATATTAAGGGCTATAATTTTAAGGTTGGGTAACCTTGGCCGGAGGCCGGGTAGGGATCCCGTTACAACTCCTCATTAGTGTAATGTAACCATTTTAGAAGACGCTCCCGTAACTCCTCATCGATTTTCAGCAAGTAGATTCGCTCTATTAGAATTTTTGCGAATATCATCCCCTCGATTAATAAAGTGCGCACGAAATCTCTGTCTTTTTCTCTATAGGCCGCAAGCTTGCTTGCCGCAAGATCATGTGCCTCTATACACCAACCGATCTTACCTCTGGTTGTTATTTCGTCAACTACCGGTTTAGCCCTGAGCTCCCATCCTTGTGGAAAAGCTGAGCCATCTATTAGCAAGCCATGTACATAGAAACCGTGTGTTTTATGAAACTGGGACAGTTCCCCTAACGCACCATCGACAAGGTCCGCCCTATCGGGTCGATTTTTCGGTTGCATATCCACCTCGATGGATGTGCGAAGGTCTTCTGGTGCATCCGGAAACTCTCCAAGGATTGCTTGAGACCCGAATACCCATACCTCGGTATCCTCAGCGATATCGCATGCTGCCCTAATTGCGTGCTCAAGCTGATCGCGTGTCACCGGTCTCCTCCAGATTCATTAAACAAACGGTTTCGTTCTTCAGGACTCAGAATAGCGAAAAGGGGATTGCTCTGGCGTAAACGATTAGCTCGTTCACTGGTTGA
>JASFPE010000413.1:0-5252 GCA_050116155.1 Desulfobacterales bacterium | reverse complement strand
TTCAGGCCGCCTCTGTGGGTGAAGCCTTTTTGGCCGAGGAGCTTATAAATGAACTGAAACCTGGCAGAGCACTGAGGATTCGTTTGACCTCAAACACCCGCCAGGGGCTAGAAATTCTGAAACGGGCCTCTGAAAAATTCAATTCAAACAATGGTGAGATTCACGCCGAGGTAACCTATTTCCCGTTTGACCGGCCCGCGATAATGAAAGCAGCAGTCAAACAAACCCGGCCCAGCGTCATGGTGCTATTGGAAGCAGAGCTGTGGCCGGGATTGTTGGCGGCCCTAAAAGCATCTGATTGCAAGATCCTGATTATTAACGGCCGCTTAACTGAAAAAAGCCTCACCCGATATCTGCTTTGGCCCACATTCTGGCAATCTCTGTGCCCCGACCACATTTTCGCCATATCCGAAACAGATGCCTTGCGGTTTGCACGTCTATTTGGAACCGAAGACGTTGATGTGATGCCGAATATCAAATTTGATCGCCTCAAACTTGCTGGCTCAGCCGGGCAAGTCGAAAATCCAATTGCAGATCTGTTGCCGATCTCATCACCTTTTTTGGTATTGGGATCCATTCGCCAGTCGGAAGAACCATTGATCGAAAAAATTATGCGCCATATTTTCGATCATCATCCAGAGGTGGTGTTCGGGCTGTTTCCAAGACATATGCACCGAATCAACCATTGGGAGCAAAGGCTAACGCGCTTGCACATCCCCTATCAGCTTCGATCCAGTACCGAGACCGAGGTTCGTCCAGGGACGGTTTTGCTGTGGGATATGTTCGGAGAACTTATTCCGGCCTATGATCTTTCATGTGCAGCCTTTGTTGGCGGCAGCCTTGTGCCTTTGGGCGGGCAAAATTTTCTGGAAGCATTGACATGCGGTATCGTCCCCGTCATCGGTCCCTCCTGGGAAAATTTTGCCTGGGTCGGCCCGGGAATCTTTGAACACGGACTTGTGCGCATAGCAAATCACTGGCGGGAAGTTGCTCAAATGCTGATTGAAGATATAAATAACCCGAGACCGCGAAAGGAGGTGTTGGATCAGGCGCTTTTATATCTGAAAAAACGCCAGGGCGGCACAAAACAGGCCTGTCGCCAAATTGAAGCCTTTTTAATGATCTAAGAGGGTCAGTCTATTTTCTTATTCAATTCCCTTAATTTAATGTATTTCAAAAATTTTCCATAGGCTGTATGGATCGAAATCAAAAAACCGGCATAACCGTCGAGGACACCCAGTTTCAGAAAATATTTTTTTAGAAACGTCAGGGCCGGATTTAAAATGATGTCGGTGATCACATAGGCCTTTCGGCCGCGATTATATGCCTCCCTGGCCGCAATCTCTGAAAAAGAATTGATTTGAGATACATGGTGCCGGATCGAAGGATAGGAATAATGAAACAGATCACCTGCAAGATGACAAACCTGTGCCCCTGTGCTCATGATCACCCGATCGTGGGGATTGACCCCACCCCATTTTCCTTTGCGTCGGTCCCACAGACGGATCTTCAAATCTGGATACCAGCCACAATGTTTAATCCATTTGCCACAATAGTTCGTTAACCGGTTTAACGAATATCCGTCGAACTTCCAATTGGATTTGGCCTGCAAAATTGACTGTTTCAGGGTTTCAGACAACGCTTCATCTGCATCCAAGGACAAAACATAATCGTGGGTGGCCTGGAGCATGGCGTAATTTTTCTGTTCAATATGCCCTTCGAATGGATGCTCGATAAAACGCACACCATGTTTGATGCAGATATCGGCGGTGGCATCTGTGGATAACGAATCTACAACCACGATTTCATCAGCCACATCAGCAACCGAATCCAGACAGCGGCCAATGTTATCCTGCTCATTTAAAGTAATGATGACTGCTGAAATGTTAACATGGCTATTCATTTTTATGCCTTTGCCATCGACTGCAAACCGGGCGATGAGAGGATACACCCGTAAACATCGATATTGCCTGCAACCATAGCTTCAATCGAAAATCGGGCTTTCACCAGTTCCGGCCCCCTGACGGCCATTCTCCTTGCTCTGTCAGAATCGGCGAGCATCTCGATGATTCCCGCTGCCAGGGCGTCGGGATTCTTGGCAGGCACCAAGCGGCCGTTCTCACCGTCAGTTATCATTTCGGGAATTCCCCCGGAATTGGTCGCCACAACAGGCTTACCCAGGGCCAGGGCATCCAAGACGGCTGTGCCAAGTCCTTCTTCAACACTGCTCATTACAAAAAGATCGGCAAGTCGATAAAAGGCACCAACATCCTCGCGAAATCCGGTGAATACGAGCTCATCGGTCAGCCCGATCGAAACAGCCAGGGCTTTCAATTCCTCCATCAACTCCCCGCCTCCTACAATGAAAAATCGCGTCCGGGGAAAGTGCTCTACAACAGTGGGAATGGCTCGAACCAGGTATTTCTGCCCCTTGTGGCCAGCCAGATGGGCAACATTGATGACAACCTTCTCATCGTTTTTTATGGTAAATTCCGAAATCAGCTCCTTGCTGCTTTCAGTCCTAAACCGGTCGGGATCGATGCCGCTGTGAACCACAAAAACACGCTCAGCAGCAATGCCGTCAGACACCAGCACTTCTTTTATTTTGCGCGAAATGGCAATGTAATAATCTGCCAAATATTTATATTTGATTCCACTCAACTTGAGAAAGCTATGGCGGAAAATCGAAAAATCAACCCTGCGTGTAACCAGGCGGCTGACGTTTGTGCCCCAGGAAGCCAGAAAAGCGATCGTGTGGGCATGAGATGTGTGACAATGAATAATGCTGTATTGGTATTTTCGAATGAGTTTTCGGATTCGATAAGCCGCCATAAAATCGATTTCTCCGTGCATTCTAATGGGAAATACCGTTATACCAATGGTTGTCGCTGCCTTGGCCATGGGGCTGCCGGGTTGACATATCAAATGGGAATTCAATTTCCGATCCCTGAGGCCTTGCAAGAGATGCAGGGTTTGTTGTTCGCCACCGCGCCAGGTTCTTTCAGTATTGATATGCAGAATGTTCATTTAATATTGAATTTCCTTTAGGATCTCTTCCAAAGGCTTCGAAATTGGCTTGTGCTGATTTATTTTTCTGAGCTTGATAACCTCCCCTAACCCACAAAGCGCTTTGAATACAGCGATGGGATAAACCAGGTCAATTTTTACCAATCGCAAGATCAAGCGCACAAAGATCCATGGAATATGGGAAACAACTATCTTGCGCTTTGATAGATGAAGCCATAGATAGAACAGACGGTTTCTTCTCTGGATAATCTTAATTTGTTTGGCTGCATAAAAGCGTCTAATCGTTCCGACATGATCATGGACGACTCTGCTCTCGGGGTCAAAAAAAGTTTTCCAGCCTCTTTGCCATGCGCGGGTGCATAAATCACGATCTTCGTAGTAAAAGGGCTTATAGATGGGCAAAAATCCGCCGAGTTGTTCAAACATCGCTTTACGCAGAGCAATGGATCCGCCTGACGCAAAAAGACTTTCCAGCGGTCGTTCACGGCGGGCCTTCTCCAGAGCATCTGACAGATTCCAATTCTGTCGTCGAATTTCACCCCGCACCATTTTGAAAAGATTCCATGATACCCGAAAGGGTTTGCGCTGGCGATCAAGAATGAGAGGAGAAACTGAGAAGGTATCTTGCCGATCAAACCATCGCACAAGTGGTGATATGAAGTCACGATCCGGCAAAACATCGGTGTTCACAAATATCAGTATAGCATGCATGGAAGCACGCACACCACTGTGAACCGCTTCGGAAAATCCCTGGTTGATTTCATGTCGAATAACCTTAATTTCCGGGAACTGATCAGCGATCATTCGGAAACTGTTGTCTGTGGAGGCGTCGTCTACGACGATAATCTCACAACTTCCCGGATAGGCACTGGCAGCTTCGATAACGCAGGCAAGTGAACGTTTTAAAATCTGCTCACCATTATAGTTGGGGATGATTATGCTTACGCCTGAAGCATCCATTTTTTATCTATAGCTTTCATTTATTTCCAGCCTTATTTTGCCGGCATGAATGTCTTCTTTCCAATAAAACGAAAAGAACTCCTAATATAAAGGCCAATGGATATTGCGAATATTTAGAGTAAAATGGAAAATTCAGGCTGCAGAGGACAATCCAAATGAGATATACCACGAGGATACATTTTAAAAGTATGCCATATTTTTCCCCACTGTCCAACTTTGCAGTGATCACCGCAGCAACAAGTAAAAAAGACAGTCCACCAAATATCAAAAGAAATCCTATGATACCATTTAGATATAATATTTCTAAAAAAAACGAATGGGGAAAAACCAAGGGTTGTACTACCGTTGAACCCTTGGTGTAGTCTATTGGAAACCACCCAATGCCATTCCCGAATATCCATGCTATTAATGAATTCTCCTGAAGTGCATTCCATGCTTTAGCCCACAATTGGAACCGTTCTTCATCAGCCAGTCGAACGATGAAGTCTTGTGTGTTTGTGGCCAAATTGGCATAGTCTGTGATATACAAACCTAAAAGGCAAAAGATAACTACCCCGGCTCCGATCCATTTGCGGCGACCAGAGACAATAAAGAATAAAGCGAAGGCCGCGCCGATAATTAGGGCCAAAAATGCGGGTCGCGAGCCTGTCTTTAAGAGCATGTCAGCATCCATCAAGATGACAACGATAAAAATAATTTTACTCCACCCGCCGGCTGTCCATAAATAATAAAATAATACCGGAATAACTAAGACAGCAAACAGGGATAGATAATGAATGCTTGTGAAGGTTCCATGGGGCATGTTAAAACCATAACGGGCAACAAACTGGTATAAAACAGCTGCTGATAGAATGGCGCCGAAGAAAAGGCGGGTCCAGCTGGCAAGATTTTTTTGGCTTAAACAGTGAATCGAAAACACAACCACGATCATCCTGACGAGATTAGCCATCGATCTATAGTGTGATTGATGCGGATAAAGCAGTACACTTGCCAAAAGTAAATATGCACAAATGACGCAGGCAATCCAATAGGAAGTCGGTATTTTTTTCAGTTTGTATTCGCCGAGAAAGACATTAAGGAGCAAAAATGCGCAGCTCAGGTCTATAAAGAGGACGACACCCCCACGATTAAGAGCGAAGAAAGTGAAAAATGCCCCGGACAAAGTCAAAACTAGCCAGTATTGACTGGTTAGTGCGGCTTTTATGGTTTCAATTTTTAATCGGACCACGCTGAAACTCAATTTGATTTAGGATGTTACCTGCATT
>JASFPE010000412.1:0-5261 GCA_050116155.1 Desulfobacterales bacterium | reverse complement strand
TTCTCTGCGATCTCATCTAAAGCCTGTTCCCGGGAGATCTCAATGAAAGAACCATCGGGCTTTTTTTTGAGCGGCTTTAAAAGTCGATCCTCATGGTAAAAAAGTTCTTTGGCCGCCCGGCCTTTCGCACAGATGGATCCGCGGTTTATGGGGTGATCCTCGAGACCTGAAAAATCCACAATCACACCATCGCGAATATGGACAGTTATTCCACAATGAATAGCGCACTGGCGGCACAAAGTTTGGACGGTACCGTTTTTTATGACTGTGTTGACCTTCATGGCAAAGATTCGTAACCACCTTTCCCGGGCAATTCATTCACCCGGGAGACTACTCGGTTTATCATTCAAGTAACCAAGGCGAGCTTGATTGTCAACGACGATTGTTCGGTAGAATCCATCACTTAATTCGATTGTTCGGCGGTTTCAAACATGCTCAGATATTCACCGTAGCCCTCTTTTTCCAGATCCTCTCTGGGAACAAATCTCAGCGAGGCCGAGTTGATACAATACCGCAGACCGGTGGGGGCAGGACCATCGGCAAAGACATGCCCCAGATGAGAATCGCCGTGTTTGCTTCGCACCTCGGTTCTGCGCATAAACAAAGATCGGTCTTCCTTTTCCACGATATTATCGGCGATAACGGGCCTCGTGAAACTGGGCCATCCGGTGCCGGAATCAAACTTATCCGCGGAGGCAAACAGCGGCTCCCCGGAAACAACATCGACGTAGAGACCTTGTTTTTTATTATCCCAGTATTCATTTTTAAAGGGCGGTTCGGTCCTGTCTTTCTGGGTGACGTCGTACTGCATCGGGGTGAGTTTCTTTCTCAGCACTTCGTCGCCCGGCTTTGTGTCCCTGCCATTTTCAGAATCTTTGGCAGACGGCATTGGCCGGTCTCCCCAAACCTTTTTCAAAAATTGATCCCGTCCCGAGCCATGGCGGTAACGTTTATAGTGCAACGCGCTCTTTTTATAATAATCCTGATGATAGTACTCGGCCTCATAAAATTTATCGAGTTTTACGATTTCGGTGACAATCGCCTTGTCGAACCGGCCGGATGCCGCAATTTCTTGTTTAGAAGCCTCGGCCAGGCGCTTTTGCTCATCATCGTGATAGAAAATGGCCGTCCGATACTGGGAGCCGCGATCCACAAATTGTCCACCGGCATCCGTGGGATCCACATGGCGCCAGAATATATCCAGCAGCTCGTTGTAAGTGATTTTATCAGAATCATAGATTACCTGAACCGCCTCGGTATGCCCGGTTCCACCGGCACTCACTTCTTGATAAGTGGGATTGTCCGTATGTCCTCCCGCATATCCGGATATGGCGGCGACGACACCGTCGTGTTTTTCAAAATCAGATTCCACACACCAGAAACATCCACCGGCAAATGTGGCTTTTGATAATTTACTAGTTGTATTGTTCATTGTTATGCTCATTTCCTGTTTCAGGTTTTTATTCTTTAAATCCAAAGATTAATGGTCTCGTAAAAAGTCATAAAAGCAATCACTTTACGAGAGTGTTTCGTGTTTGGTGTTTAGTGTTTACTATGACGTATTATAACAAGCTGATATTACATCATATAAGTCATACGAAACACAAAATACCAAACACCAAACACTTGCTTATTTCGACTTCTTACGAATTCATCAAATCGTAATAATAAATATAATCATGTTCCCTCGAAATACTACCGTATTATGCCAAGGCTGATTTGGTTTCGGGAAAAACCACGGCAGGGTTTGAGCCAAACCAGATGACGCAAGCAACAGGGATGTGCACCTAATCGGCAAGCCTGGTTCAGCGAAAGAAAAAACCGTTACCTCTCATTTATAATCAGGTTGTATTTGAGTGATGGGAATTGATGTTTTGGGCGACAGCCCGTCATGACATGCCATTTTGTAAACCCATGATTTTTATGGATGGATGGCATCGCGGCAAGGCTTCGAAAGGAAATCTTTCAGTTTTTTTTGCGAACCCTGTTAAGGCCCTCGGTTATTTTTTCTACATCCAATGCTATTTCCATGAGCTCCAGATGCTCTTTGTAAAGCACCGGATCAACCTGGCTAACAATTTCTGGCTCCATGATGTGGAAAACAGGTAGTTCCAGTTTTACACCGGCAAGTGGACCCGCCCAGCTTGGGTCTCCATTGGTTAACGTCTCAGCATAAAGTTCAGAGCTATTGGCATCGGGTGCGCCGATGATGACAACCACATCCTCTTTTCCATTTTGATCGATATACGTTTTGATAATCTTTTGATCCTCCAGATCAAATGCACCGGCTGCCGTTCAGACAAAACATTGGGTTTGGGTTATCGCGGGTTCACCTCCGGCACTGCTCACGCAAGCTTGGATCGCCGGCCCCTGGACACCATCCCGCTCACCGATAATGATAACCTTTTTATCCTTTATTTCCATAATTGCTCTCCTTGTAAAATAAAATTATGGCCAGCCATACTTAGTTTTCTTTGCGATTATTTTCAAGTAAAAAAGAAATACCATCCGCCAACTGGGTCATACGCCCTAAAAACAGGCTGCCTTTCGCCAGAAACATGGTTTTGTTTAATTCCCCGGCTTTCAGCTTCCTGACGGCATGTCCCAGGTACGGCACAGCGGATGCGATGTGACCCTGGGTCGGTGAAAAGCCCGGCATGCCACGGGTTCTAATAAACTCATCGAGTTGGTCTTTTTGGATTTCCTTGCGCATGACGGCATAACTTCCGATGATCCGATAATTGGTTTTGGGAACATTGCCACTTCCCTGGGGCTCAGTCAGTTCGGGATTGTGCAATTCGGTGGAAAACTTATCAACATCGGTTAGTTTTAGCCCAACTCGGTCCAAAGGTTCGACCACCAGCTTCTCAAAGATGGCCTGTTGGGATGAACCCGAATTGATTTCATGTTTTCCGATGGAATCCAGCCGAATCAGCGGACTTTCGCCGTCATTGGATCCAATCCAGATAGCGATACCTGCAATTAAATCTTCAAGAATGGGCATGTCGTTGCGAAGATGTCCATGGAATTTCATTCCCAGCTTGGCAAAAGACCCGCCAGCGACAACCGCTGTGTTTTTGAAAACGCCGGAACAGACCAAACCGGCTCCGATCAACATGGCATGTAAAGGTGCACAGCAAAATGCCTTCACATCGCTACCCGTTGCCCTCTCACAACCGCTTAGCTCTCCGATGGCTTTTGCCAAATTCCCGCCACCGCGATTGTAGCGGTCACCGACTGCTTCTTCACCACATCCCACGAGATAGTCGATATTTTGACCCTTGCCCGTTTTGGCAATTAAGTTTCGCAGTGCCATAACCCCGGAAGCACGGGCTGCCAGATTCTCGATCATAAATTCCGGAGAAAGGTTGGGGTCCTCATCTGATCCACCACCCTGCGGTCTCTGGCAATAACCGACCAGAAGATCACCCCGAATAAAAAGAGGAAGCGCTTCGTTATCTTCCCTTTTCTCTTCAAGCTGTTTTTTAGAAATACCTTTACCCAATTTCTGAACATCCTCTTCCGTAAAAAGAGGATGCGCTGTCAGTTTGGAAGCTATTTCGTGAACAAAGCCTTGTTCCAGTTGCAACAGTTGGAATTCATCACATATCTTCATCATTCCATAGAACTCTTCTTCGGGCATAATCTCACCGAAGGCGCCCCAGCGTGAAGAATTGGGGATGGGATTCTGATGCCAAGGAGACGGAATCTGCAACAATTCTTCAGGATCCCTGTTTCCAATAAATACCTGATTCGGCGGGTAAGCCACGGCCTGTTCAAACGTTTCCAGACGGCTCAGGATAGCGTCTAACAAGGAAGGTTCTTTTCTTATTTCCCGAGAAGGTTTGGCGCCATATCTTATCATGCTGGGAACATGAGCCAGAAAATAAGACACTCCTCGTACAACCGTTTCATATCTTTGATTCGACGAATCGTTTTCCATTATCAACAACCCTTCCTGGTGTCGTGTCCCACAAATAGATGAAATATATCGAATGCGCTACTTAGTACCGTTGCACCTCAGAGTATAAAAAATTCCAAGCACCAAATTACAAATAACAAATAAATACCAAATTCGAAATCCAAATGATCAAAACATTGATGAATTCGTTAAAGGTCATTCAATCAATTTATTGTCATTCCGGCGAAGCTTGTGCCGGACTTGATCCGGTAGCCGGGCACGTAGTGAAGCTTTAGCGCTATCCAGGAATTTTAATAGCTTCTGGACTCCGGCGCCTGCCCCGGACCCCGATCCGGGGTTCGCCGGAGTGATGAGAATTGAGACCTTTTATGTCTGAGGAATCGGCGGCGGTTCGGCCTTTTTCTTCCGCCGTTTCCACTTCTTCCAGATGCCCCCGACAATATAACATTGCCAGCCCCACTTGAGCCACCTCAATAGCGCAAAGGCCAGCCAAAGCGACCAAAAAAGCATCAAGAGATGAAATACCCATTGGGGCAGCACCATCACCCCGGGTTGCGGCAATAGTTCGCCAATGCGATCCTGGGTCCAGTGCAAATGTAAATTGGAAGAACCATTGCCGGCAATCTGCATATTCGGAATACCCAACAATCCCCTCTCCACGGCCAGGTACAGCCCAAACAGGGCCACCAGGGTCCATATCACCAGCACCAATTGAGCAAAATTAAAGCTCAACCATTTATCCGGAGGCGTATATTTGCCCCGAACACCAAGAACCAAGAGCCAGCCCACAATCACGATGGCCATAATCGGCGACACCTGGGTGAGGCCCAGACTCAACAACAGCCAGTGCCGGGTTTTCAAGGGCGTCAATTTTATGCGACCAAGCCCGATGGCTGCAAGAATGACCACCAACAGATAGGTCCAGAACAAAACAGCCGGGCCCAGCGGCGGGCCGGATGTCCACAGAATCCATTGATTGCGTGGCATGTGAAAGGACACGCCCGCATTGACGGCTTGCTCTCCTATGGCAACCCGGGGACCTTTTAGACGCAAGAAACCCCCGGCCGGCTGATGCCATTCCAGATAAATCTTCTGGTTTCCCGGTAGCAGGGGAATAGTCACATTGCGATCCGTTTGCCGGATGGGTTGGCTCTCGTTATTAATTTTTACGACCTGGAGCTTTGCATCCCGGGGCAATGTAACGGTATGCTGCCCTCCCCGGCTGGTTCTGACCGCCAGGTCAAGGCCGGCTTTATTTAACCGCCTTCCCGGCGTCCAATCCAGCTGGGCTTTGTCGATGGTTACCTGCTTACCGGGGATGGCCTGGGGCCGGGAAACG
>JASFPE010000411.1:0-5265 GCA_050116155.1 Desulfobacterales bacterium | reverse complement strand
TTCGGAAGTCTTACGATCCGCTGAATTCCAAATCGGGAAACCATAAGCATGTTGATTTTTTCCTGAAATTTTTTACATCTTGACTACACCGGACGAATCCTATAGAACCCCTTATATGAAATGAATGTAATTCATATTCTAGGCGTTGATTGGAAACCATGGACAAATTGACGATATCCGATGTTACACTTTCGTTTGGCGGCCTGAACGCCTTGATGAATGTGAACCTTGAAATTAACCCGGGTTTGATCACCTCTATTATCGGACCCAACGGTGCCGGCAAAACCAGTTTGCTCAATTGTGTCTCCGGATTTTATCATCCCACACTGGGTGATATCCATTATGGAGATCAACGGCTCACCAAGGCCTCCCCCCATCAGGTTTCCAACTTGGGGATCGCCCGGGCGTTTCAAAATATCGAGCTGTTCGGCGGAATGACAGTACTGGACAACTTACTGCTGGCGCGTCATCAGAACCTCCGGTATAGCTTCTGGCAGGCCGTTGTCTACTTCGGAAAAGCTTCGCACCAGGAGGCCGAAAATCGACGATATGTCGAAGATGTCATCGACTTCATGGAGCTTGAACCGTACCGCAAGAAAACTGTGGGCAGTCTCAGCTATGGTGTTCAGAAACGGGTTGAAGTTGCGCGGGCACTCACGCTGGGACCAAAACTGTTATTGCTGGACGAACCCATGGCAGGAATGAATATCGAAGAAAAAGAAGACATGGTGCGTTTCGTCATGGATATTCAGAAAGAGCGCCATATCACTGTGGTACTGGTCGAACATGATTTAGGTGTGGTGATGGATATCTCCGATTACGTGTATGTACTGGATTTTGGAGAGCTGATCGGGGACGGCAAACCCGAGGAAGTGGCTCGGAATCCGAAGGTAGTAGAAGCATATATTGGTGAAGACTAATGGAGAATAGAGACCACTTAGTGGATTTTACCATTCCGCAGCTGCTGCGATGGCGGGTGCAGCATTCTGAAGACAAGGTTGCGTTGCGGGAAAAGGACTTCGGGTACTGGAACAACTACACCTGGAAAGAATATTTTGAGTATGTTCGCCTTACGGCTCTGGGACTCGAGAAAATTGGGCTCAAAAAAGACGATAAACTGGCCTTGATTACAGATAATATTCCGGAGATGCTGATTGTGGCCATCGGTACCCATGTGGTTGGTGGCGTCTCCGCCGGCATCTATCAAACCAGTCTGCCCGACGAGATTGCGGCCATTCTCGATTATCTGGATGTAACTGTCGTATTCTGTGATGATCAGGAGCAGGTCGATAAGCTGGTTGAAGTGCGGGATCAAATTCCGAACGTCAAAAAAGTACTGTATGAAGATCCCCGCGGCATGCGCGACTACCGCTCCGATGACTGGTTTATGTTTATCGAGGATCTTTACGAACTTGGCGAGCAGGCCCAACAGCAAGACCCGCAGCGTTTTGACACGCTGGTGGAACAGGGGCAGCCGGATGATGTCTGTCATCTGTGTCTGACGTCCGGAACCACCGGTTTGCCCAAAGGCGCCCTGCTGACACACCGCAACTACATCAATATGGGAATTCAGCTAACCAAAGTCGATCCTCTGGAGGAGGGCGATGAATATGTCTCGTTTCTTCCATTTGCCTGGATCGGGGAGCAGATGAATTCTTTCGGCGTTGCCCTGGCAACCGGGATTACGATCAATTTCCCGGAGTCGGTGGAGACGGCCATGGAAGATCTAGCGGAGATCGGTCCGCATTTTATGTTTGGTGCACCACGGATCTACGAAACCCTGCAGTCGCAGATCTGGCTTAAAATAGACGAATCCTACTGGCTGAACCGCCAATTCTATAAATATTTTATGAAGGTTGGTGAAAAGGCTGCCCTGTACCGCATGTCCGGCAAGAAGATGCCGCTTGGGCTTCGCATTCAGGCCTGGCTGGGAAAAACCTTGGTGTTTTTGCCGTTGATCAACCAGATCGGTATGTTGCGATTGCGCAGAGCCTATACCGGTGGCGCGGCGTTGGGTCCGGACCTGTTCACTTTTTATCAAGCTCTGGGAGTTAATCTGAAGCAAATTTACGGCCAGACGGAAATAACCGGCATTGCGTATATGCATTCCGACGGAGACGTCCGCCCGGATACCGTGGGTATCGCGCTTCCGGAAACCGAGTGCAAAATCTCCGAGGAAGGTGAAATCCTCTCGCAATCACCGTCGGTGACACCCGGATACTACAAAATGCCCGAGGAGACCGCTGAACTGCTGGCCGGCGGCTGGCTACATTCGGGTGATGCCGGTTATATCGACGAAAACGGCCATCTGGTGGTGATTGACCGGCTATCAGATGTGATGCACAACAGCAAGGGCGAAATGTTCAGCCCTATGTTTCTGGAAAACAAATTGAAATTCAGCCCCTATATCAAAGAGGCGGTCATATTTGGCGACCAGCGGGAATATATCGCCACCCTGATCAATATCGATCCGATTGTTGTCGGGAAATGGGCCGAGGATCACGGCATTTCATATACGACCTTCATGGATTTATCCCAGAAAAAGGAAGTGGTTGAGCTGGTACATCAGCAGGTGGTGGATTTCAATCAAAATGTCGAAAAACAGCACTTCAAGATCCGGCGCTTTGCCGTTTTATACAAACTGCTGGATGTAGATGACGGAGAGCTCACCAAAACCGGTAAAATTCGTCGTAAATTCATCCTGGAAAAATATAAAGATCTATATGATGCGCTCTATGATGAAAGTGTCAGCCAAAAAAAAGTAGAAGCCTTTTTTCAATATCAGGATGGACAAACCACAACAGTGGAAACAACCATAGAATTTTTTACCATGGAAGAGGTGGCATGAGCTATTTTTTTCAACTGGTGGTCAGCGGCATCGTGGTCGGCTCCATCTATGCCCTGTCGGCACTGGGCTTTGTGCTGATCTATAAATCCAGCCGGGTATTGAACATCGCCCATGGTCAAATTATCGCTGCCGGCGCATTTATTACGTATGCGCTGACGGTCTGGGTGGGGATACCCATTTATATTTCTTTTTTGATGAGCATGATCATCACCTTTTTTCTGGCCATGAGTGTGGAGCGCGTATTTTTGCGTCGTCTTATCGGGGAGCCGATCATCTCGGTGATTATGGTCACCATCGGGCTGATGTCGATACTCGACGGGCTGATTTACATGACGCCTTTTGGTGCGGAGAATTTCTCTTTTCCGGAATTCTTGCCCAAAACGCCGATTTCGGTCGGTGGGGTTTCGATTTCCTGGACCCAGCTGTTGGGCGTTATCATCACGGTAATACTGATCGCGGGCTTTACCTGGTTTTTTAAGCGATCCACGCTGGGGATTTCGATGCGGGCGGTGTCTGACGATCAAATGGCGTCCATGTCCATCGGAATTTCCATTCCCAAGGTCTTCGGCCTGGCCTGGGCCACCGCCGGGTTCAGTGCCGCAGCGGCAGGAGGCATTATCGGTAATATTACCGGTCTAAATTTCGACACCCTGCGGGCCTTCGGGATCATCGTTTTTCCCGTGGTGATTCTGGGAGGGCTGGATTCCGTATTCGGTGCGGTGGTGGCCGGAATTATCATGGGGTTGATTCAACAGTTTGCCGCCGGTTACCTGGACGGCAACTGGGGGTTGAGCGGCACGGCAGACTTGCTGCCCTATATTATTTTGTTGATCATTTTATTGTTCAAACCCCACGGGCTTTTTGGCATACATGAAATCGAGCGGGTGTAATTTATGTCGCAGAATCGTTGGCTGGCAACCGGTAACTTTTTCACAACCTACCGGGAAGAACAACGCATCTTCCTGACGCATCTGGACCGTCTGGTATTTATATGCTTTCTGGTTGTGTTGTTTGTTTGGCCGTTTTTTTTAGAGGTCGGCAATAAATATATGCTGGTGATCGACATCATTCTGATTTCCATAGTTGCCATATACGGCCTGAACCTTCTGACGGGATTTGCCGGCCTGATATCCATCGGCCATGCCGCCTTTGTCGGCGTGGGGGCTTACACGGTAGCATCATTTGCACATGTGCTCGGCGACAGCCATAAGCTGATCACCCATGCCTGGCCGTTGATGATTTTGATGGCCGGGGGCGTCGGTGCCGTGGTGGGGGCGATTGTGGGATTGCCGGCCATGCGGTTGAAGCATCTGTACCTGGTGATTGCGACCCTTTCTTTTCAGATGATCTTTCAATGGACCATCAATTTTATGTCGTTTTTTAATCAGGGACAGACAATTTCCATCGGCCGCGTATTCTGGTTTACGGGCAAGATTGTCCGTAAGCAGCATTATTTTTTCTGGTATTACGTTATTTTAGTCATTGTCGTGATTTTAGGATTGGCTGTAAGAAACCTGCTGCGCACCCGTTACGGGCGGTGCCTGGTGGCGGTGCGCGATAATGACCGGGCTGCCGATGCCATGGGAATGCATCCGGGGCTTACCAAGGTTTACGCGTTTGCGCTGTCCGGATTTTTCGCGGGAGTTGCCGGTGCCCTGCATGCTTATCTGTTCCGGGGTGCCGGTTTTGAATCCTTTACGTTGCATCAATCCATTTCTTATCTGGCGATGGCCATTGTCGGTGGGCTGGGAACACTTGTGGGTTCAATTGTCGGACCCGCAGCAATTATCATGCTGGATTTGCAGGTCGAGAATTTATCCGAATTTTTCAAACACCAATTTTCAGCGGCCCTGGATCTGGCCACTGCACTGAGGCCGCTGACATTTGGGCTCGTCATTGTATTGTTTTTGATATTTGAACCCAGGGGAATTGCCAACTGGTGGCGAATCATACGCAGCTATTTTAAGCTGTGGCCGTTCAGGTATTAATTGGCCACTGCGAATATTTCATTATAATTTTTTGAGCAACTTAGTTAATCAATGGCTTGTTGGTCGTATGTCGCAAAGCTAAAAAATCAAAGGAGGGTAAAATGAAGAACAAACAAGCAACATTTATTTCAGTCACATTGGCCTTTATGCTGATCCTGGTATTCTCATCTCAATCTATGGCCGGAGAAACTTACAAAATCGGTTTCTCAGGCGCCATTACCGGACCCACCTCCGATGTGGGCGTCCCCTATTCGAAAGCCATCGAGGATTATTGCCGTTACGTCAACGATGAGAAAATGCTGGGGGATGACAAGCTGGAATGCTTGATCAGAGACGACGGCTATGAAACCGAAAAGACAAAGCGTAATTTTGAAGATTATCTGGATGAAGGCATTGTGTTTTATCTAAACTATTCCACCGGAAGCTCAA
>JASFPE010000410.1:0-5276 GCA_050116155.1 Desulfobacterales bacterium | reverse complement strand
GGTTCCTTTGTGTGCGGATTCGAAAAGCCCCTTTTTATCCTGGGTGGCGCCGGTAAAAGATCCTTTCTTGTGTCCAAAGAGTTCGCTTTCCATCAGCGTTTCGGGTATGCCGCCACAATTGATCACCATAAAGGGTTGGTCATTGCGATTACTTTCCTGGTGGATGGCTGCCGCAATCAATTCCTTGCCGGTTCCGCTCTCGCCGGTGATCAGCACGTTGGTCGTGGTATTGGCCACCTGCCGAATCAGATTATAAATGTGGCGCATCGCCGGACTGTTGCCAACGATGATACCAAAATGCAAATTTTTCTTGAGGGCATCGTCGAGGACTTTCTTTTCGTGTTCAAGCGACCGCAAATCCACCGCTTTGGCGATGGTCTGCATCAATTCATCTTTGTCGAAGGGTTTGGGAACATAATCATAGGCACCCTCATTCATGGCCTCGACAGCGGTTTCCGTGGTCGCAAATGCCGAAATCATGATCACAACGGAATCGGGGTTTTTCTTTTTCGAGGCTCGCAAAACATCCAACCCGGTCATGTCGCCAAGGCGAATATCGCAAAGCAGCAGGTCAAAATTCGTTTTTTCCAGAAGCTCAATGGCGCCTTGACCGTCTTCGGCACAGGTGACTTGATAGCCTTCTTTGGTTAACATGTACTCCAGCAATTCGCGCATGCTGAGTTCATCATCTACCACCAGAATATGCGGAATATCTTTTGCCATAGCGTTTTATTGTATCCCTTCCTCAAATACGATGTTTCCGGCCACCATCGTTAATATGGGTTTGCCTCTCATTCGCCATCCGTCAAACGGCGTATTTCGGCTGAGAGACTGAAAATGATCGGCATCGATCCGATAATCAATATCCGGATCGATGATGGTAAGGTCTGCGATTTGACCGATTTGCAAGCCATTTTCAATGCCCAGGATTTGTGCCGGCCGGGTCGACATCTTTTCAATTAGCGAGTTGATTGTGATGATACCATCTTGAACCAACCTGAGCCCCATGGAAACCGATGTTTCCAGACCGATAATGCCATTGGCCGCCTTATTAAACTCAATATCTTTTTCTTTGCCTGAATGCGGCGCGTGATCCGTGGCTATCACATCAATGGTGTCGTCGGCCAATCCTTCACGAATGGCGTCGCGATCGCGATGCGAACGCAGGGGTGGATTCATCTTGGCATTGGTATGGCAGTCCTTTACCGCATCTTCGGTAAGCATGAAATAATGGGGCGCTGTTTCGGCGGTTACAGGAATATCTCTGGCCTTCGCATCCCGGATAGCGCGCACCGATTCAGCGGTGCTGACATGCGCTATGTGCACGGGTGAACCCGTGAGTTCACAAAGGGCAATTTCACGCATGACCATGATACTTTCACTGGCATTGGGTATACCGGCAAACCCCAATTGAGCAGCCAATGGTCCCTCGTTCATCACACCCCCGGCAGCCAAATTGAGATCTTCACTGTGGGATATAACCAGCAAGTCAAACTCCCCGGCATATTCCAGAGCTTTGCGCATGAGCTGACTGTCCATCACTGGCATGCCGTCATCGGTGATGGCGATCACCCCGGCATCTTTCAGTTCTGCGTAATTACACAGGCGTTTACCCGCAAGCTCCAGGGTGACAGCCCCCACAGGATACACGCGGCTCGATTTCACCTGAGAGGCTTTTTCAAGGATATATTTGGTTACCTGGGAGTTGTCATTAACCGGATTGGTGTTTGGCATGGCACAGATGGCTGTAAAACCACCCCAGGCAGCAGCCCGACAGCCTGATGCAATGGTCTCTTTGTGTTCATGGCCCGGTTCCCTTAGGTGCACATGCATATCGATCAGGCCGGGAGTTACCAATTTGCCCCCGGCGTCGATTATTTTTGTTTCAGTATCCAGAGTATCGACCGAAGGCGAGCGCTCATGGCGTGATTCGGTTGTGATCACATCGACAATCTTTCCATTTTGGATATGGATATCCCCAACGCCTTTGCAATTTCCTGGATCAATAATTGTGCCGCCTTTAATACATATTTGCATCGCGCAAGTCTCCGGCAACGAAATACGACAACGTCAAGCTTACAGTGACACTATCTTAATCTATAACGCTATTTCAAAATTCTGCCAAGCCGGCCCCAGCGGACACCAAATTTATTTTTATCCCATGACCAGTAAATAATAAATGCTTTACCGTTTACGGCTTT
This sequence comes from Desulfobacterales bacterium, assembly GCA_050116155.1. Taxonomy (GTDB): domain Bacteria; phylum Desulfobacterota; class Desulfobacteria; order Desulfobacterales; family JAHEIW01. The sequence goes on along the minus strand of JASFPE010000410.1, from coordinate 3,075 downwards.
CAAATCAACAAACCCCCAAAAGCGGCTGTCCAAACTCTCGTCCCGGTTATCCCCCATGACAAACAAAGAATTTGCCGGCACCGTAAGGGGTCCAAAATTGTCTCTGACTTTCTGTTCAGCCGGATAGATGTGCCGATCCGTGTATACCCCGAAATCATGATTGACAGGTTTATGATTGATAAAAAGCTTTTTATCACGGCATTCAATGACATCTCCGGCGACGCCGATGACCCGCTTAATAAAAGCTTTATCAGGATCCTTTGGATACTTAAATACGATAATGTCCCCTTTTCGAGGGTTTTTAAAGGGGATAATTGTGGTTTGCCAGTAAGGAATTTTAATGCCATAGGTAAATTTGTTTACCAGGATATGATCGCCGATTTGAAGGGTCTGTTTCATGGATCCCGATGGGATTTTGAACGCCTGGACCACAAAGGTACGGATAAATAAGGCAATCAGGACCGCCACCAGAATCGCTTCAAGATTTTCGCGCCAACGGCTGCTTTCTGGGGTGCTGTTTTCTTTTTTACTATAATTTTCTGATTTCAAATCTGTCCACACCTCCCGGTAATTGAATGTTGTCGATCACCCACCCATCTCGAATAGTCGATTGGCAAGCCGAAGAATCAGATTACTGTAAATACCGGCAACCACATCGTCAAGTACAATCCCCACGCCGCCCGACAGGCTGTGCTCCAGTCGGCGAATCGGAAAAGGTTTGGCAATATCCAGTGCTCTAAAAAGTAAAAATCCGAGAACCACCGATGCGAGATTAAACGGTACGCCGATGAAGGTTACGGCCATACCGGCAATTTCATCAATAACAATATTACCTGGATCCGTGTTATTAAAACCTTTCTCGGCAATATGGGCAATCCAAATGGCAAAAACAATGAACACCAGCATAAGCAGTGCTGCCACGAAGACATCGGCTTTGGATAAAGCAAAGCAAAGCGGTATTCCCAGCAACGATCCAAAGGTGCCGGGTGCAAACGGAATATTTCCGAGAAAACAGCCGGTGGCCAGAAAAATAACCGCTTTCTCTTTAAAATTCATGGCCCGTGTCTATAATCTGAATCTGTATTTGTCAAGCTGCAAGATGCCCACCCAAAAGATCCACAGAAGTTATCCGTCATCAGATACCTGTGACGCAAATTTGGTCGCCTGCGCCATAATCGTATCATATACCCTTTGCAATGGAATTTCTTTTTCCAAGGCGATTTTTTTACAGACTTCGTATTCAGGCACCAACCGCGTATTTCCCATGGGATCTTTTATCCGCTTAACTGCGATCTCCCCAAAAGATGAAGGTATAACAAGCTCCTCTCTGGCAAGCACACGCCGTTTGGCTTCATAAAATCGTACGCCGAGGGATGTGGTCTCAGATAGAATGCGATGGATGATCGCATCTCTTTTGTGCGTGAGACATAGTATCTGCACCAGGGTGCCTGGTCTATTTTTCTTCATAAAAATGGGGATCCAGTATACATCCAGGGCACCATCAGCAAACAAACGTTCCATTAAGAAGCCGAACATCTCCGGGTTCATATCATCGATGCACGTTTCCACGATCCACACCGAGTCCATAGACATTGTCTTAGAGGTGATTGCATCGTACACAGGTTGTTCAGCGAGAAGTATCCGCAGAAGATTGGGCTGGGAATCCAGGTCCCGGCCGCCGGCACCATAACCAATTTTGTTTATCGTCATGTACGGCATGGGCTCGAAGGATTGCGCCAGGGTGGCGATGATGGCGGCACCCGTAGGGGTAACCAGTTCATCATCGATTTGGGTGCCATAAACCGGTATCCCCTTTAATATGGCCATGGTGGCAGGAGCCGGTAGCGGCAACTTCCCATGTCGGCAAGAGACAAAGCCTTTACCAAGGGGCAATGCAGAGGCAATTACCTTGGTGATTCCCAATTTCTCCAAACACAAGCTGGTACCGACAATGTCAACAATGGCATCAATACCGCCAACTTCATGAAAATGAACCTCCTGGGGTTCGCACCCATGAATTTCTGCCTCGGCATCGGCCAGTTTTTTAAAGATAGCGATGCTGGTGGTCTTCACATTTTCAGACAGGGGGCTTTTTTCAACAATGGATTGAATGGTGCCAAAGTTTCGCTCTTTTTGACGATCAACAGCATGGACTTCCACCAGATTCGCACGAATGCCGCTGCGATACGTCGACGAAATCGTAATGTCAAAACCATCCAGCGGCAGGCTGGCAATCGCTTTTTTCAGCCATTTTACGTCAATCCCAAGGTGCAATAAAGCCCCCAGGGTCATATCGCCGCTGATGCCGGAAAAACAATCAAAATAGGCAAGCATGTTACATTCACTTAATCCTTAATGTTATTTTTGTGCATTTTGTAGCAAAAAAATTAAATGAGGATATTTTAATAATTGAATATTGTCGATTTTAAAACATCGTTGCAAAATCATTGACAAAAAAAAGAATGCAGTTATTATATGCAGACTCTTCAGACACGGAAGTGCGCAGCTATCTGGTGAAGCTCCCGGACTTCAAATCCGGTGTGGGGCGCTAAAAACGTCCCGGGTGGGTTCGATTCCCATGCACTTCCGCCATAATCACCTTAAATTATTACAAGTTTTTTGTCAAGATTCTACCCCGGATCTACCCCGCCGCTCTTCCAATCGGATCACCTTGCGTTCCATCAATTCGCGCTTCCTGGCGAGCTCGGTTTTGGCATAGCGCTTCACACTGTCCAGCCGAGCATGGTCCGTTATCGCCTGAAGATCCGACATCGACAATCCTTTTTCGTTGATGTACTGGCAGCAGGACGAATGCTTGAGGCCGGCATACAGGGATATGTTCTCCCCTACCCGCTTGCAGGCATCCTTCCACAGTTTGCTCATAATTGAATGTGTGTACCGTTTGCCTTCCTGGCGGCTGGAGGGACTTGTAAATAAAAAGGGTGATATATACTGCGACGGCCGATTGATCAAGTCCGACAATATCGGCTTAAACGCTGAATGGCAAGGAATTATGTGCTCCACCCCCGTTTTAGTCCGGTTTACAAGCTGACGTGCAGATATGGTACGTCGGAT
>JASFPE010000409.1:0-5297 GCA_050116155.1 Desulfobacterales bacterium | reverse complement strand
TACCGGTTTGTGAGCAAACGTGTCAATCCTGCAATGAACATGCAGAGGCCTGCCAGAAAAAACACACCTGTCCAAAAGGTCCCGGTGGCATCCACAAGTACTCCCATCAACAGTGGGCCGGCAAATCCGCCGATTTCGGCCACGCAAAAGAACATGCCACCGGCTGCTCCCATGTATTTGCTATCCACCTCTCGAGTATCCATCAATATTAGAAGCATCATCGACAAAAACGGCGAACTGATAAAACCCAATACAGCCAGTACGGTGTAAAGACCGGCACCGGAGAGAGGCATAACAATCGCAAGATTAACCGTGGTAAACACAGCAAAGATAGCGATAACATGACCCCTGAGTCGAGGCGGCACCAGACGGGGTATCAACAAAATGGCAGGTATGCCTGTGGCAAGCGGTATGGATGCAGCAATACCGGCTTGTGATGCCGACATGCCCTTAACTTCTAAAATCTTAGGTAGCCAACTGGAAAAGCCATGGCTGATCGCAAAGGAAAATAGCGCCATCATCAGCAGTATTCGGACATTGCGAATACCGAAAAGATTGTGAAATACCGTGAACATATCGGGTATTTCGATGCTGGTGGCTGTGCCGCTGGCCCGGGCAATGATTCCCCACAGCGTACCCACCACAAAAGCTAAGAGACCATAACACACAAAAGTCAATCTCCAGCTGTTTGCCACCAGAGGCATGACCAGGCTGTTGGTCAATGCCAGGGCAAGCAATCCTCCGATCCATGGTCCTGTCGTATAAATACCGATGGCGGTTGGGCGACTTCTGTCCTGGAACCACTCGGAAATTGTTTTGGGGCCACCGATGGAGATCATGGGCCCCCCGAGGCCAAACAGCGCTACCGCAATGAGCATGGTCGTAAAACCCTCCGCCAGATAGCGCAGCGCTGCAGACAGGCCGATGATGATGGCACCGGCGAAGATAGACTTGTGCACTCCCCAGCGATCTAAAATGGTTCCGGCCACCAAAGCAACCAGGATATAGGTGAGTTGCCAGGATCCCAGGATAATACCCATTTGAGAATATGATAGGTGTAAATCATCTAAGATGGGGGTGACCAGAGGAAATATGGAGCGGTTAACCATTCCGAAGACCGTATATAGCAACCATAAGAGCGCCAGTATGATCCAGCGGTAATGGACCGGATAAACGTGCGGCTTTTTATTGTTCATAGAAGGCCGATCACTAATCTTGGTCATAAAATTAGGATTATCTCAGATGTTCCGTTTTACGATTGCATAGGTTGATATGGCTTTGGCTACAAGATTACCATCTGAATCCCTGACATCCACCTCCCCAACGGCTGTCTGGGACCCTTTAAAGATGATCGTGGCCTCGGCAAAAATTTCTCCCCGGTCGAAGGATTTAAGATAATTGATTTTCATCTCAATGGTCGTGAGGAGATCATGCCTGTCTACCAGGCCAAGCAGGGCCAGACCTACGGCAGTATCTGCCGCCGAAAATATGACGCCGCCGTGGGCGACCTCATTGGCATTGCTCAGTTTTGGCGAAAATGGAATTTTTGTTTTTGCCCATCCCTTTTTGATATCGATCAGTTCCATGCCGACCAGGGACCAAAATGGAATTCTTTCTTTTGTTTTGGTTAACAATGCCTCCTTAAATTCTGGTCTAAGCTCTTCATTTTTTGGCATGTGGATTACCTTTCTGAATTGGTTTACTTAGCCGATTGCAGATCTGTTTTTGCAAAATAATACGAACACTGCAAGCCTTTAGTTGAAAACGTAGAGCACCTAATTTTTTCCGATTGCGCTTGTTCAATTTTGCATTCAGGATCTGTGACTTGACGACGGAGGCTGAGATGTATAATTTCCCTAAAAGGATTTTGGGTTCAAAGGTTCAGGGTTTCTCGAATTCGGAATTTGGAATGCGGAATTCGGAATTAAAAACATAGTAAGGTGCATAGCACGGGGTTCAATGTTAAAGGTTGTGCGTGACGAGCAGCTAGCTGCAAGTCTCGAATTGTTTGTTACGTGTTTTTTGTTTGTATTTATTTTTTCCCCATTCCGAATTGACGTTCCTGACACCCGACACCTGAAACCTTTTCTAAAACGATTGTGAGGTACTCATGACTTCGGATAAAGGCAAATCCAAGGACGAGTCGGTGCAAGAATTGAACTTATTAAAGAAACAGGCTGCAGAAGCCGTTCAGCTTCGGGATCGTCTGGTTTCGCTTGAAAAGCAACATCAGGACCTGCAGGAGCGTTATGAAGCTCAAATCCAAAAATTTGACAAAGAATGCCACTTGCGGGATCAAACCGAAGAAGCGCTGAGCATGGCGCAGGTCATTGTGGACAAGAGTCCGGCAATTCTATTCCGTCGGCTGGCGGGCGATGAGCCCCGTTTGGAATATGTCTCTAACAATATCAGTCGACTGGGGTATACGGCCGAAGAATTTATGAGTGCCAAGATTCATTTCAGGGATATCGTGCATCCGGATGACTTTGAACGCGTCCGCGCAGAAATCAAAGAATTTGCCGAAGCAGACGTTGAAGAATACACTCAGATTTACCGTGTTCTAACCAAGAAGGGCGAAGTTCGATGGGTCGAGGATCAGACATCGGTGGTGCGTGATGATAAAGGCATTAAGACCCACAATCAGGGTATTGTGGTGGATATCACCGAGCGTAAAATTGCGGAAGAAGATCTGCGCAAAAGCGAAGAAAAATTCCGGCGCATTGTCGAAACCGCCGGCGAGGGCTTTATCCTCATGGATCAAAACCTGGTCATCGTCGATGTGAATGATGCCTATTGCCGTATGCTGGGTTATGACCGGCATGAAATTCTTGGCAAAACCCCGCTGGATCTGGCCAGCGAGGAGTTCAAGCAGTTCATGGCGACCAACAGGGAGAAAATATTGGCCAAGGAGTACCGGAAATTAGAAGGCGAAGTAATTTCAAAAGATGGCCGCAGGATTCCGATACTCGTTCACGGCAACAACCTCAGAAATGATAAAGGCGACATCATTGGCAACATGGCTTTTGTGACCGATATGACCGAACACAAAAAGGCATTGGCCCTTGCCGCTGAAGTTCAAAAAAGCCTTTTGCCGCAGACCAGGCCCCAGGTTCATGGGCTTGATATTGCCGGCCGCAATATCTCCTGCGATGAGATCGGCGGAGACTATTTTGATTTCCTGTGGCAACAGGAATATCCAGATGCCTATTTTAGTGTCGTGGTCGGCGACATCACCGGGCACGGGGTTGATGCTGCTTTGCTGATGACGGGCGCGCGGGCCTTTTTGCGAATGCGTGCGTCGCAATCCGGTTCCATCTCCCAGATTGTCGGCGAAATGAACCGCCACCTGTCCCAGGATGTCCTGGATTCCGGTCGATTTATGACCCTTTTCTATTTAACCATTGATCCACAGGCAGATCAGATCGGGTGGGTACGTGCCGGGCATGATCCCGCCCTCATTTATGATCCTTCCCGGGATAGCTTTGAGGAATTGAAGGGCACGGGAATCGCTCTGGGGGTGGATGAAAAATTTACCTATCCGGAAAATCACAAAACCGGATTATGCGAGGGGCAGATTATCGCCGTCGGAACCGATGGAATCTGGGAAACCCGCAACCAGGACGGAGAGATGTTCGGTAAAGAACGATTCCGCAATGTTATCCGTCAACATGCCCGTGCCGGAGCCGGCGATATCTTAGACGCCGTCTATGATGAACTGAACCGCTTTGCTAAAGGGACTAAAGCCCAGGATGACATCACCCTGGTGGTGATTAAAATTAAGCAATCCTGAAATTTTAAAGCCATCTGTTACGTCGAACAGTCCAGAAAACCCTCCAAGTGTCGTGTCCTATACGTAATTTATAAAACCTGAATTGATCTATATGACAAAACATGTTTTCATCACGAAAACACGAAATTTAAAATTATTTTTCGTGTTTTCGTGCTTTCGTGATGAGTGTTTTTAGTTTTGGATATTCAATAATCGCCCTATTTACATTCGATCCGATTCTTTGTTTGACACAGCGTTGGTATTTTTTTATGTTTTCCACTTACATACCATAAGATTAGAAGCTATCTTAAAAATCCAACAGGTGAAAACCCTATCGTGTCGAGGAGGCTGAAAAGATGCAGGTTTTAGGATCCCAGGAACTCCTGGAAGATGTGTTTGACAAAGATTTATGCATCGGTTGTGGTGCCTGTGTTGACCTATGCCCCTATTTCAAAAATTATAAAGGTAAAACTTCTCAGTTATTTCCGTGTGATTTAAGCGAAGGTAGATGCTATGCTTACTGCCCCAAGGCCGAGGTGAATTTAGACGAATTGTCGAATCAAATTTGGGGAGTACCATACGATGGCAGTCCTTTAGGAAACTACCGCAACGTGCTGGCTGCCCGCGCCGGCAAAAAGATGAAAGCCGGTTCCTATCAGTCCGGCGGCACCGTTTCTGCTCTGATGACGTTTGCACTCAAAAATAAGCTCATCGAGGCTGCCGCCCTTACCGACCGCGAGGGACTCAATCCGGTTCCGCGCTTGGTGACCTCAGCAAATGAGGTCGTCACCTGTGCCTCCTCAAAATTCATGGCGTCGCCGACCCTGTCGGCCATCAATGCGGCGGTGCGCGAAGGCCACATCAGTTTGGGGATCGTGGGTACGCCATGTCAGTTAACGGCCATAGCGCAAATGCGCACCAATCCGCTTAACAGAGAAGACTTTGTCGATCCCGTGGCGCTTACCGTGGGCCTGTTTTGCAACTGGTCATTGGATACCAGGCAACTCATGGCCCTGCTGTCTGAAAAACTGGATATTGCCACAATTCGCAGCATGGATATTCCGCCACCGCCGGCAAACATCATGGTGTTAGAAACCGAATCAGGCAAGATGGAGATCCCTCTTTCAGAGATCAAGCCTCTCATTCCCCATACCTGCTTCATTTGCCTGGATATGACATCTGAATTTTCGGATATCTCCGTTGGCATGTTTGAAGGTCGGCCGGGGTGGAACACCTTAATCATACGCTCCCAGAAAGGTGCCAAATTGGTCGAAAAAGCATCTCGTAAAGGATTTTTGGATACCGAGGATATGCCGGGGAAAAACCTTAAGCACCTTTCAAGGGCCGCGGCGGATAAAAAAGAAAGGGCCCTTAGAACGCTGTTACGACGAGAGCTCATCAACAATAAAGAAGATCAGCGATCTGCTGTAATAATTCCACCGCAGGTTGTAGATAAGATACTTAAAAGAAAGTGATCTAATTCGCCACAAAAATGGCGGATAAAAGTGTGAAGTGAACTAAAGTGATC
>JASFPE010000408.1:0-5304 GCA_050116155.1 Desulfobacterales bacterium | reverse complement strand
AATATTTAGTATTTTGCCGGCCAGAATGGTCAGTGATGGCGCCAGCCGCTTCTGCCCCTTGATTTCACTGTTAAAACAATCCTGAAACAGGAACTCACCTTCTTGCAGTTCTAAAACCGTAATATCGCCGACGGTTCCCACCCGCAGACTTCCCAATTCCTTTTCGTAACCGATGGCCTTGGCCGGATGGTACGTGGCCGCCCGGATGATGTTGTCAAGGCGCATACCCAGATTCAACATCTTCGACATGGTAGTGGGCAAATCATAAGCTGGGCCGTTTACGGAGGCGGCATGGATGTCCGAGCTGATGACATCGGGCTCGATACCCTGTGCCATCATTCTGCGAGCGGTGTCAAAGGAAAAGCTGCCGGCCCCGTGTCCCAAATCCAGCACCACCTCACGTTGCCGGGCATCTTTCACTTCCGGGATAATTTTTCCCCTTCCATCCAGCAGACTGTTGGGATCGCCCCGGAAGGCATGGGTGAGAATATCTCCTTTTCTCAGGAAAGGCAACAATTCTCTGGTTGTCGGCGGGGCATATCCAATGTGTACCATGAGGGGTTTACCGACCTCCTCGGCCGCTTTTTTTGCTATCAACACCGGCTCTAATCCCGGAAAATCACAGCTGCCATCAATTCCTGAACGAATTTTGATACCGACGATAAGATCAGTAAACTTCTCGGCCATACCCACCGCTTGGTTCAGGTTGGCCAAACGGACATCACTAAGTTCCCCGACCCAGGTCGGCGAAGTATCTTCGGGCCCCTCACTCATATAACCAAAAATACCCGCAAAGCCGATATTCAGAAACGGCAATATTCGCACCCGGGAGGTTTCGATGACGTGTTCTTTAAATCCGATGAAATTTCCGGCTCCCGTACTGCCGGCATCTACCCAGGTGGTGACACCGCTTCTGGCAAGAATTTTCTCGGGCTGAATCCCCAAAGAGGTTCCGCCCCAGTAGACATGGGTATGCAGATCGATCAAACCTGGAACGATCAGTTTTCCGGAAGCGTCGATTACCTGGGCTGCATGATCATCGATTCGTTTATTCAAGGCAGCGATGTTGCCATCCTTTATGGCCACATCCTTTTTTTGATAGAGGCCCTGGGCAGGATCGATGACCGTGCCGTTTTTCAGGATGAGGTCGAAATCCATAATGCCATTGTCTTTATCGAGAGCAGAAATATTTTTCAGGTACCAGCACGTAACCTTCCATCAGGCGGCGCGCGGTGCGGCCCAACACCGCTTCCTCGTAATGAAAATTGCCATCTTTTTCTTCTATGATGGCACCGACTTCAATGATACCACCGGGATGGCCGATCTTAATCATCTCTTTTCTCCTCCCATGTTTATTCATGACGTCATAAACGACCGTGCCGGGAATCCTGGCAGCACCGACCGTGGAAATCGCACCACTTACGGCAAAGGATCGATGTAACGTACCCATGGACATGATGCGGGCCACAAGATCGATCTCTGCCATATCGACATGCTTACCACCCAAAGTCTGATATGATTTTGACGCGCTGACCAGGGCCATTTTGGGCACCGCCTGACTGCGCTGGGTGGCTTCTTGGATTGTGGCTGCCAATCCAATTTCAACGGCTGCCGTGCATCTGATATTTTCCAGGTGCGCTTTGATGGTTTCATGCGTGTCGATTTCTTCGATCTCTGTTCCTTGCAGTCCAAGGATAGAAGCCTGCACCAGCACAACCGGATTTGCAGCATCGATAATGGTCAATTCAACCTCGCCCATTTGTGGCACTTCCAGGATATCTCTAACGCTTCCGGTGGGAAAGAGTTTTCCGGTCAGCGATCCGCCGGGATCTACAAAACGAAGCGTAATTCTAGCGCCGCTGCCGGGCACGCCGGAGATTTCATAATCACCTTCTTCATTAAAACGGCCATTTTTCACAGGGACTTCAGCTGTGATAAGTTTGTCGGTATTTTTCTGATGAATACGCACCCGGGTGATGGGTTCGATCGCCGGGACAAGCCCTTCATCCACTGCAAAAGGGCCTACGGCCGAAGAGATGTTCCCACAATTGCCTTTAAATTCGACATTTGGTCGATCAATGGACACCTGGCCAAAATGGTAAACAACATCATACTCCGGTGATTTTGAAGGACTAATGACGGCCACTTTGCTCGTTGTGGACACAGCACCGCCGATGCCGTCGATCTGGCGCTTGTCGGGATCCGGGCTGCCATAGGCAGCCAAAATCACGGCATCCCTTGTCTTTGGATCTTTGGGAAGATGATTGGCATGAAAAAAAAGGCCCCTGCTGGTTCCTCCTCTCATTAATACGGCCGGTATTCGCTTTTGCATGGGTATAATTCCTCAATGGATTTATTCGCTTTTCAGGATTAACCTTTTATTTTATATGCTAAATTCTTATGGTATCGCTTGGTCCAATTGAGACTAATGGGCCTTCATTTCACACTTATGGTCATTGGTCAAATAATTTCCATCCAATGATAAATCTTCATGAACACTATAGTGCGTCACGGGTGTTTTTTGTTGCTATTTTTAAAGGATTGTCTATAAGTTAGACATCAGCCTAAAGAAATACCGTAAAAAGGAGGTGATTCAAAAGGCCCACGAATGAAAAAGATACTCATCTAAAAAAGGAAGGAGGCAGAAAATGAAAAAAACACTGTATTTTCTGATACTTGCTTTGTTAGCCGCGTTTCTTGCCGTACCGGCTTCACACGGTGCCGATTTTTCCGGCAAAACCATCCAGTGGATTATCCCTTTTAAGGTAGGCGGCGGCAGTGACGTCTGGTCCCGATTGTATGCACCGTTTTTGCAAAAGTATATGCCAGGCAATCCCATCGTTGCGGTCAAAAATATGCCGGGTGGCGGCAGCATCATCGGTGGCAACCACTTTCACACCCGGGCCAAGCCGGACGGACTGACCGTGTTCGGATCCTCAGGCTCCACCACATTCCCCTATCTTCTGGAGAATCCCAAAGTCCGTTATGATTTCTCAAAATATCATATCGTATTTGCGACTCCGGTAGGCGGTGTATGCTACATCAACCCGGATCTGGGGGTCAAATCAGTTAAAAACTTGAAAGATGTCGAAAAGCCCCTGGCCTATGCCTCCCAGGGTGCCACCTCGCTGGACATCATTCCCTTGCTGGCTTTTGATATGCTCGGCCTGGATGTTAAAGCCGTCTTCGGCTACAAAGGGCGCGGCCCCGGCCGGGTGGCTTTTGAACAGGGTGAGGTCAACATCGACTACCAGACCACCCCGGCTTATATCAAGAACGTTCGCCCGCTGATTGAGCTGGGCAAAGCCATACCATTGATGACCTGGGGAACTCTGGACGACGATGGCAACATCGTTCGCGATCCGGTCGAGCCGGATATTCCCTGCATGCCGGAGGCTTATGAAATCATGTACGGTAAAAAACCCGGAGGACCGGCTTTCAACGCCTGGAAAGCATTCTTTATCGCCGGATTCGGCGTACAAAAGGCCATGTGGTTGCCGGAAAAAACCAATCCGGATATTGTGGAGGCTTACCGGGAAGCCGCTGCCAAAGTGATTGCCGACCCGGAATTCCAGACCATCGTCGACAAGAGCCTCGGTGGGTATAAGCAGCTGGCCGGAGAAAAAGCCCGCCAGGCTTTCGATCAGGTCCTGAACGTTCCGGCCCAGGACAGAAAGTGGCTGATCAACTGGATCGAAACCAAGTACGACATCAAGGTTAAATAGCCACCCAGGAGGTTAATTGTGGATGTTATCCTTCAGTCACTGGCTGTGGTTCTGCAGCCAGGGCACCTGTTGATGTTGATCTGCGGCGTTGTTATGGGCCTCGCCATCGGTATACTTCCGGGTTTGGGGGGTATCGTCGGTATGACCATTTTGTTGCCGGTCATTTACGGCATGGACCCCCACAGTGCCTTCGGACTGCTTATCGGCATGGTGGCTGTCATTCCCACTTCGGACACCTTCCCTTCGGTGATGATGGGTATCCCGGGTTCCTCGGCTTCTCAGGCAACGATCATGGACGGCTATCCCTTGGCGAAAAGAGGAGAGGCGGCGCGGGCGCTCGGTGCCGCCTTTACCGCCTCTCTGATCGGTGGCCTGTTCGGCGCATTGGTACTAACCATCATCATTCCGATTGCCCGTCCCCTTGTTCTGGCTTTCGGGTCTCCGGAGCTCTTTATGCTAGCCTTGCTGGGGATGTCCATGGTCGGTGTGCTGTCGGGCAACAAACCGATCCGGGGTATTCTGGCGGCGGGCATCGGCGTAATGATCGGCGCCTTGGGGGACGCACCTGCGGTTCCCGAGTATCGCTACACCTTCGGCATCGACTATCTGATGGACGGAATCCCGCTGGTGGTGGTCGGTTTGGGGCTTTTTGCCTTCCCTGAAATTGTGGATCTGGTGATTAAGGGCCGCTCCATCGCGGATGTGGCCACCCTGGGCAAAGGATGGCTGGACGGGGTCAAGGACACCTTAAGACACAAATTCATCGTAATGCGCTGCAGTGCGATCGGTGTCGTTGTCGGTTTTCTGCCCGGCCTGGGCGGATCGGTGGTGGACTGGATTGCTTACGGCCACATTATCCAGACGACCCGAGACCGCGAGAAATTCGGTAAAGGGGATATCCGGGGTGTTATTGCTCCCGAAAGCGCCAACAATGCCAAAGAAGGCGGCGGCCTGATCCCTACCTTTTTATTCGGTATCCCCGGATCGGGATCCATGGCCGTGTTTCTGGGGGGCCTGCTGATCCTGGGCATTCAACCCGGACCTTCTATGGTAACGGAGAATGTCGATCTTTTATATACCGCGATCTGGAGTTTGGCACTGGCCAACGTATTCGGGGCTATCCTCAGCATCGCGCTGTCCAAACAGATTACACGGTTGACTGTCATTCCCTTCAGCTATCTGGCACCCTTCATGGTGTTGATCATCACGTTTGCCTGTTATCAAGCCACCCGAAGCTGGGGGGACCTGATAGCGCTGGTGCTCATGGGTATGTTGGGATGGGTGATGAAACAATACGGTTGGCCCCGACCGGCGGCTTTAATCGGATTTGTGCTTTCGGACAATCTTGAAACCTATCTCTTTATTTCCGTACAACGTTATGGTTTCGAGTGGTTCACACGAACCGGGGTGATCGTTCTGGCCGCCATTATTATCGGATCACTGGCCATGGGAGTGTTCTATCAGGCCAAAAAATCTTCCAAGGCTTTAGCATCCGATGGAGGGAAGGGGAAATAAAATGGCACGCAATCTCGGAATTGTCTTTTCGGTATTGATCACACTGGCCTTCGGATACGGGATT
>JASFPE010000407.1:0-5312 GCA_050116155.1 Desulfobacterales bacterium | reverse complement strand
CATCATGGTGCCGAAGTAGCTGACATCGGTCATGGTGTCCATGGCCATTTGCTCGGAGATGCCCTTGTGCTTTCGCATCTCATAGTAAGTCCGGGCATAGCCGGTGCGCAGTTGCGAATTCAAGGGATCGATGACGGTGATGCCCTCCAGATTGAGTCCCAGCGAGCCGACTTTTTGCTGGATGGTTTCCGGGTTTCCCAAAAGGATGAGCTCGGCAACATTTCGGTGCAGAAGTATTTCGCTGGCGCGCAGGATTCGCTCTTCCTCGCCCTCCGGCAGAACGATTTGTTGCTGGCTTTTTTTGGCGCGTTGAATAAGCTCATATTCGAACATGATCGGTGTGACGCGGTTGGAGCGCACCACCTTAATGCGTTTTTCCAATTCGGCAATATCCACATAGGATTCGAATAAACCCAACGCCGATGCAATCTTGCGCTCGTTTTCCGGTGTCAGCGCAGCCCTGACGGAGCCGGCATTCATCGCCGTTTTATAGGTGTCGGTGTTGACCCGAACTATGGGAACAGGAAATTGATTCTTGAATCCCTCCACCAATCGGATTATCTGCGGTTCCGGCGTCAATCCCCCGGTTAAGAGCAAACCGGAAATGTTCGGATATGTTTCTGAAACGCTTGCAGCCAAACTGCCCAGGATAATATCAGCACGATCGCCCGGCGTGATAATGAGATCGCCATCTGCCACATGTTCCAGATAGTTCGGCAATTTCATGGCTGCTACCTTAAAGTCTAGTACTTCCCGATTCAATTGCTCCGGGGTACTTTGAAGTATCTGGCCATCCAGGGCCGTGGCGATTTCACCGACGGTGGGTTTGCCGAGCAGGGTTTCTTCGGGCAACGTATATATGGGCTGGTCCTCGAATTTTTCAGCTCTTAATCGTTCAACGATATCTTCGATATCTCGACGATTTACGCGGTTGATAATGGTGGCCAAAATGGTACACCCATGATCTTCAAATGACTCCCGTGCAACTTTGACGGCATCGACAATTCCATCAGGTGACTTATCCCGCCCATTGATGATGGCTAGGATCGGACTTCCCAGATTATTGGCAATATCTGCATTGAAATCAAACTCGAAGGCAGAGGATACACCGGTATAATCGGTGCCTTCGCATAGTACGAAGTCACATTTGCGTTCCAGTTCTTTATATTTGCTGAGAATAGTTTTTAAGACGCTGTCATATTTCCCGTCCGAAATCAGATCCTGGGCATCCTGGTGCTTAAACGCATACATGTCCGCATATGGCAGCTTTAAATTATAGCGTTTTCGAATAAGCTGAATGTTGTTATCGAACTCGACATCCGGGATAATCGGTCGGAAAAAACCAATGTTGCGCAAACGCCTGGAAAGCAATTCCATGACGCCGAGCGCGATGACCGATTTGCCTCCTCGCGGCTCCATCGTTGCGATATATAGATTTTTTGACATGCTGCTGGTCTCCGCTTTTATTTAATAAGATATTGGAAAAATTAAAGATTTATAGATTTTACATTAACCAGAATCTTTTCGAATGTCAATCACTGATGACTTCGTAAAGAATCGAATTCATCAAGTGTTTGGTATGAAATATATGACACTATATCGGCAGGTTAGAATACAAAACACACGCGTAAAAAGTTTCCTTATCTGACTTTTTACGAGCTCATCAATCATTGGTATACCGAAAACTATGAATATTAAAAAAAAGCAAAAATTAGCAATTTAAACTTGCGCTTCCTTGCTTTTATGGTAAAAGTCCCTAATTACATTACAATCGAATTTTAGTTTTAGTGGTTGAATATAATGTAATTTTACTTGCCCTAAGCCTGCCTTATTTATGCACGGCATTTGCTATGCAAGGAAGGGGAGCTAAGCGTATGGCAGAAGATTCTACTGTTGAAGATACTGCGGGCAGCGAGATCCTGGAGCCGCCGAAATATTCCTGGACCTCTTTTTTTGATCTATTCGGCAGGAAAACGCTCCGATTAAACAATAACCTGGGGGCTATGGCGATTTTTTTATTCCGATCCTTCTTTTTGATCTTTCATCCCAAGCAGTTTTCCGCCATCGTCCATCAGGTTTACTTTATCGGGGCAAGATCCGCACAAATCGTTATGCTGGTGGGTTTTTTTACCGGCATGGTCCTGGGGCTTCAATTGTACCATGTCTTGGTCAAATTCGGCTCTGTGGGGGTGCTGGGCACTGCGGTTGCGCTTTCATTAATCAGAGAAATGGGTCCGGTGCTGACGGCCATCATGATTACGGCGCGGGCCGGATCGGCCATGACCGCCGAAATCGGCATCCAGCGCATCTCCGAGCAGATCGATGCCCTTCACACCATGCGCATCGATGCACTGGGGTATTTGATCAGCCCGCGGATCGCTGCTGCCATCATCAGTTTTCCCATTTTGACGGCTTTTTTCGATCTGATCGGCATTATCGGCGGATGGATCAGCGGCTGCGTGCTGCTGGGCGTGAATTCCGGGGCTTACTTTTACCGGGTGATCTCCAGCACGCAGATGGAAGATATCACCGGCGGGTTTGTGAAATCTCTGGTGTTTGGGATTCTGGTGGTGACCATTTGCTGTTTTCAGGGTTTTTTCACCCATATGCGCACCGACAGTTACGGGGCCAGAAGTGTGAGTCTGTCCACCACTTCGGCGGTGGTGATTTCCTGTGTGATGATCCTGATATCCGATTATGTCGTAACTTCATTCATATTGTAGGGATGCCATGGAAAAGCAACCAATCGTTGAATTTAAAGGTGTGACCAAACGATTCGATGTGCGCACCATTCTGGACCGGGTGGATTTTAAAATCTATGAGGGTGATGTCACCACGCTGATCGGGCTTTCCGGCACGGGCAAGAGCGTGACGCTCAAGCACATCATTGGTCTGCTCAAGCCCGATGAAGGTCAAATTCTGTATCGCGGAAAACCCATTGATCAAATGAGCAAGCGCGAATGGAATGCGTACATCAGCCAGGTCAGCTATATGTTTCAAAACAATGCGCTGTTTGATTCCATGACGGTGTTTGAAAATGTGGCGCTTCCGTTGCGCCAGACCACCAAGCTGGGTAAAAAAGAGATCGAAGAGAAGGTGTTGGCCAGCATCGAGCAGACGGAACTGACCGATGTGGCCTATAAATACCCATCGGAGTTGTCGGGCGGCATGCAAAAGCGGGCGGCGCTGGCCCGGGCGCTGGTCACCGATCCTTCTATTGTGCTCTTTGATGAACCCACCACCGGCCAGGACCCCATCCGCAAAAATGCCATTCTGGGCATGGTGGCTGAATATCAGAAACGCTTCGGTTTTACGGCCCTTTTAATCAGCCATGAAATTCCGGATGTATATTTTATCTCGAATCGTATTTTGGCGCTGTATGATAAGAAAATTGTTTTCCAGGGCACGCCGGATGAATTCGAGGAGTTTGACCACCCCTTCCGTGAAGAAATCCTCACCAGCCTTGAAAGCCTGCAGGAAGACATCACCGGTCTGTACTCCAAGCGCCATTTTAAGGTGCGCTATCAAACCGATTTGAGCAAGCGCCAGCCGGATGCCACTTATGCGGCGGCAGTATTTAAGATTGATGACATCGACACCATTCAGGCAAATTTAGGTCACGACGCCACCCAGTTGATCATCAGAACTCTGGGCTCCTATATCAACAAACACTTTGGGGCGGTGGGCGGGTTTTCCTCGCGACAGACCATCGACGAATATGCCACCGTGCTGCCGTATTCGGATCTGGAGGAAGCCCGGCGCATCATGGAGGATTTTACCAGAGATTTTCAGCAACACGGCATTGGCGGCATCGAGGAGCTCGTTCAGCGTGAAACGCCCGGGCAAGAAAGCGTGCAGATCAATATTCTGGCCGGGCTGGCCCAGGGCAAACCGCAGATTGAAATTGAGTCCGTCATGGAATTTGCCAGATTTAATCAAGAACCCATTGCTCGATTTGAATGCGAAACCGGAGGTCAACAGCAATGAAAAAGTATTCCAAGGAAACAGTGGTCGGTATTTTTGTGGTCATCGGCTTGTTGTGCATCGCTTATATGACCGTTAAGTTAGGCAATGTCGGGTTTCTCGGTAAGAGTTCATATACGCTTTCTGCCCGGTTTAACTCGGTGACCGGATTGCGAGTCGGCAACCCGATCAATATGCTCGGCCTTGAGATCGGCCGGGTGGCCGGATTTGAAATGGACCAGGAAAACCAGCAGGCGGTGGTAACATTGGAGATCAACAAGGGCATCCAGATTTACGATGATGCCATTGCCTCCATTAAAACCGAAGGATTGATCGGCGACAAATATATCAGCATCGATGCCGGCGGCGGCGGCGATCTGCTGGAAGACGGCGACAGCATCACCGAAACCGAATCGCCCACCGATATCATGGATCTGGTCAGCAAGTATGCCTTTGGTGATGTGGAAGGAGAGTGATTGGAATTCGGAATGCGGAATGTGGAAAGTGGAATGAATCAATTGCGGATTTTCCAAACACTAAATACTAAACTATATTTCAGGGGGTCAAAAATGAAAAAACGACTGTTCGTATTCAGCCTGCTTTTTGCAGCTCTTATCCTCATGCCGCTTCAGGGAGATGCGGCCACCGGTAAGGAATCTGTAGAAAAACAAGTGAACAAGATTCTGGAGAAGCTAAAAGATCCGGCTTTCAAGGAACAGCCCAAAGATGCCAAGATCGCCGAAGTTCGCAAGATCATCAATGAGATTTTTGATTACACCGAGCTTTCCAAAAGAACGCTGGGTAGAAACTGGAAAAAATTCAACGATGCCCAGAAAACGGAATTTATCAGTCTTTTCAGTGCCCTGCTGGAAAATGTGTATGCGGATCGAATCCTGGCTTACACCCACGAGGTCATCGAATTTGGCAGAGAAACCGAACTCAAAAAGGGCAGAGTCGAAGTCGAAAGCAATATCATTACCTCGGACAATAAAAAAGTCCCCTTAAACTATCGCCTGATCTTAAAGGATAATCAATGGCGGGTGTACGATGTAGTGATTGAAGGTGTGAGCATGGTGAAAAACTACCGCAGCCAATTTCAACAGATCCTTTCCAAAAAATCACCGGAGGAATTGCTGGAGACCTTACGAAAAAGAACCCAGAAAGGCTAAAGAAGGAGCGAAATTCCATGAGCAGACATTACTATCTTTTTGGACTTCTTATCCTGTTTGTCATAATGGGCGCCCATAGCAGCGTATATGCCGATGTTCCGGATTCTCCGATTCTGCTGGCCCAGAATGTTTACTGGGCCCAGAGCAGCCAGGATGCATCTTCGGATGATGAAAAGTCAA
>JASFPE010000406.1:0-5322 GCA_050116155.1 Desulfobacterales bacterium | reverse complement strand
CCCGATTCTGTTCTGACTAAGCTGTTTGCTATACACATTTAATACATTGTGCATCTGATAGCTTGGTATGTGCATTAGGAACTCCCCCTGACTCCTTTATCGGCATATTGATTTAAGAACTTTAGGAAAAAGTGCCGCAATCCGACTGAAAAGCCACGCTAAAAAGAGGTAACTATTTGAAATTGTATTAAATATTTACGACATTGAACGGTGGGCAATCATGTTGCAATCTGTAAAAAATTACTGCAATTGCAGGTAGTTAGGTGAGTTTTCGATGTTGGATAGAGAAATAAACAGTTGCGAGTCAATTCAGAGTATCCTAAACACCGGGTTAATCGATAGTTGGTGTTCGTTACGAAGTTCTGAAATTTATACTATTTCGGTAAAAAGTATTTATACTCATTATCAGCTTTTTGGTGACACAAATTTAACTTTAGAACTTAGCCTATTCAGTTCTTTGTCCCTGGAGGATACGGGTTGAGGCCTGGGAGGCAAGAACTAATCATCAAAGTCTCCCTCCGGGCCTTTACCGCTGCTGATCAAAGCCGCCCGCTGGACAATTGCTTCGGGTGTCCATTTGGCCGGGTCCTCGATGCGATCCACCTTCGCCCCGGCGTCATAAGATCCGGTTTGCAGGATTTTTTCAATAGCCAAAGAGGCCGTATTCTCGGCATTGAAAACATTTAACAGCATATTGTATACAAACTCTTCCACCCGCCTGACCATCCGTTGTCGTATCTCAGCGGGTTGTCCGAGTAGTCTATTTTCAAAGGGTAGATTGAGCTTTTTGTAATTGCCGCCTTTAAAGCCTTGGGCTTCAGCATAGGATACCATTTGATTCCACATGTCTTCGGTGACCCCTTCATTGTTAAGCTTAATGAAGTTGCCCTTTTCATCGAGCTGGGCATTTCCATAATCATTGACATCAAGTCCCCAGGAAATCATCTGCAGGGCTGTAGCGACGTTTGCCTTGGTGGTTCGAGTTTTAGCGGCTATTTCCCGCAACCTGTCTGAGTTGTTGCCGGAGGTTCCATGTTGCGCTCCCGAGATATTATATTTTGTCAGGACGTCGTGAATTTTAGTGGTTAGCTCAACCTGGATGCCCTTGTCGCTTGCCTCGATTCCATGGGTGGTGCCGTTATTTAAGGCGATCCAATCCGGAAAGATACTGTGTGCATTCAGACCTTGAATTAGAAATTGCGCTTCCTCCACCGTCGACAAGCCTTCTTTGCCTTTGATTTCACCGATCTCTGTTTCAAGCCCGGCCCATGGCGGCACGTAGGGATTTAATTCGATATTGGCCAGTAAATTTTTGTCATCCGGCATATGGGAGGCATCAATGGCAATTGAGGTAATTCCGGCATCGAATAACGAGGGAATCTCAATTTTGGCTGCCGCCACATCCTCCTGGCTTTTTATGCCATAATGGTCGGCATGGATTGCCACCGGAATTGTAATACCGAGTTCATTGCATGCGGAATCTACGATTCGGGCGATATTCCAGTAATTTACGGCGCAATAGGCATTGGCACCGCCTTCTGATTTTGCAATTTCGATAATCAGTGCTGAATTGGCTTTCTGGGCAGCCTGCAGCGCACCGCGGATAACGAAACTATTTCTTCCATTGGCGGCCATGGCGATGGCTTGGCCTTTATTGAGCATGGCCTGATCAATAAATTTTCCGCTGACGATTAATGCTTTGGAATTAGGAAAAAGCTTTTTCACATTTGGCGGTCGGCCGATTTCAAGTGCGTTTTCGAAATCACTTACAGCGGGGGATTTTTTTTCTGGCATGACTGAATCTCCTTTAAAATTTATGCGTTAGTCCATTATATTAAGGTTTCAGGTGTCAGGTTTCAGGTGTCAAGGTATAAACCATGGGGTAAAAGATTAAAGATTTAAGATCCGGAGTTGCACGCTTGAGGCTTCGCGTTTTTAATTCCTCAATTCCTGAATTCCTCAATTCCTAAATCCTGTATCTTTAGTCCTTTACCCCATGCCCCTAGCCCCATGCCTGTACCCTTGTGCCCATAATCATAAATCCTGAACACAGACACCTAACGTCTTTCACCAGTTAAGGATTAAGCGTCTGTCTGTTCTGATCTAATATCTTGAACAATATCAAGTATTTCTTGTTTGTACAACGACGGAGCGTTGAGTTCACCCCAGCCCTTTTGCATCTGAAATAATCCATTGTAAGCCGTATCATAAAAAGATCGAATGCGGTGTGGAATTTGATGCTGATCCAAAATAGAACGCACAAGCTGGGCTTCGATCGCGTTTTCCAGAACTACGATTCTGATAAATCCTTGTTTATTGAATTGAGACATTTCGGATTGAATATAATTCGAAAATTGGAAGTATCAAGGTTTAAGAAATGAAAAATCAGACGTAGATGTCGATCAGCGAGCCCAACTGACCGATTTTAGGGGATTTAATTTGATTTCCAATACCATAAGTTGCATGCATACGGTTCTTATGGGAAAAATTGTGATTGAATTTCGTGCGCCGAAACAGGTCATGTTGGTGTATTTCTCCTTTCACATTATCTTGTCTGGGCGACAGGTCATGTGAGGAGAAAGGCTTTAACTGATAGTTATCCAGCGGATAAGGTATCAGACTCAATTCTGAAGATATGACCATTTTTCTTTTTTATTTATGCAAGTTTTCGTCGGTTATCCATACTGATATATTTCATAAGTGGTCTCTGTGCCGATACGCGCATCTATTTCATGCTGTATTTCTGTTCGTTCTCTGGAAATCACGTATTCGCGCCAGTCATCTATTGACTGCCATGTACTGATAATCAGAAATTCTCCGGGTTTATCGATCCGCATTAAGGTCTCACCTGAAATATAGCCTGGCTGCTCTGTGGCAAGATTCCTCAGACGTCTGAAAAGTGGCATCAATTCATTGGCTTTAGATTCCGGCATCATTCGCTTTATCAGGATCTTGACAGCCATATTGTGCCTCTCAATATATTGAGCCAGGCTGAATTGAATTAAGCGCTTGAGTATATTGATAAAAGGGGTGAATTGTCAAGAATAAAGCAACAAAATAGTAGATTTTTTTAGTTTTCCAAGGTCGGTTGGGTTGGAGATCGGTAACTGGCAGGGAGACCGTACTCAGCAGCTGCAAATTATCGGTGTTTGTCCGGTTTATTCACTTTTTTCTTTTTTTTGTTCGGCAATTTGTTGAGATACCCTGGCATTATAAGCATCGACCTGAGCTTCGTATTTTTTACTTTTTTCTTGGTGAGCCCTTGCGCGTTCATTGAATTGTTCCACTTTCGCATTGTATTCCAGAACCTGTTCACGTGTTTTGGCCTCAGCTTTCTCTTTGGCCAGCGTCTCTTTTTCCACAGTTAACTCATTGTATTCATTATCAATTTCCTGTCGCAAAGCTTTAAGTTGATCATAAGCCGCATCCAGGTCATTCAGATCAATATCGGCGGCTGCCTCTGCGGTTGCTGTTTTTTGTTGAGCATTTGTTGATGCTTCGCTGCCGCTCTGGTCAGCCTCTTTTTCGACATCGGTGTCGCTAACGGCTTCTTCATAACTTTTGGCTGTGGCGCGTTGTTGCTCCGGCACCTGATTAATATCATCGGTGAAGCGAATATTTCCGTCTTCATCAACGTATTTATAGAATTGCGCTGATGCCGGTGCTGATAATAAAACAATAATTATGAATATAGGTATATTGATTAATCTCATTTAAGAATCCTCATCAATTGTATTTACAAGCTATTCTAAACATTTATCATATGTTAGATTTTATTGCAAATCCCAATAATTGTCTATAATACAATATTTTGTTTGATATTTTTCGGTGTCATGGCATATCAAATGTATATTGACTGTTGAAGATTGAAGATTGAATATTAGAAGATTGAAGATTGAATATTAATAGATGTTGGCATGCTCCGTTTATAATCCTTTTTTATATATGATTCGCTGAAGGCGGACCTTAAATATTCAATCCTCGTCCGCCTTTGGAGGATTCAATAGAAAATATTCAATTATTGCAATTTGGTGAAGATATTCCAATAAAATTTGGGAGCTACAAAATGCACTTAAACAACTTTTAAACCCCAAAAGGGGGTCATCATGTTAACTGAACAGGAGAAACTTGATGCGTTGGCACTCTTGGGAATTGATCTTAGCCGGATCCACGACTTGGACATTCTCATGGAGCGGATTCTTACTGAAGCGCGCCGGTTTGTGAATGCGAATGCTGGCTCAATATATATTCGCGAGAAGGATATGCTTCATTTTACTTATACCCAGAACGATGCGCTTCAAAAGCGTCTCGCAGCAGGGGAAAAACTGATTTATTCAACCTTCAGTATCCCTGTCGATGAGAAAAGCATATCCGGTTATGTCGCTGAATCTGGCCGACCGCTGAATATAAAGGATGTTTATCGCATAGACCCGACAAAGCCCTATCGCTTTAATAAAGAAATTGATGAGTACGCGCATTATACGACCTGCTCGGTTTTGACGATTCCATTGAAAAACTTCAATGATGACATCCTCGGAATCCTGCAGATTATCAATGCCCAGGATGAAGCGGGGCAGGTCGTCTTTTTTTCAGAAAAAGACGAAAAAATGATGCTGCATTTTGCCAGCATCGCAGCTGTGGCCTTAGAACGCGCCCAGATGACCCGGGCCATTTTGCTGCGCATGATACGCATGGCAGAGATGCGTGATCCCAAAGAAACCGGTGCACATGTGAATCGTGTAGGCGGTTATGCCGTTGAGATATACGAAAAATGGGCCATTCAGCGAAAATTGCCATCCAAAGAAATTGAAAAAAATCGTGACCTGCTCCGCATGGCAGCGATGCTCCATGATGTGGGAAAAATCGCCATTTCAGATGTCATTTTAAAAAAACCCGGCCGGTTTGACCCTGACGAATATGAAATAATGAAACAGCATACCGTGTTCGGTGCCGAGCTATTTCTAGATCGTCAATCTGACTTTGACGTAGCGGCTGCTCAGGTTGCACTAAATCATCACGAACGTTGGGATGGTAACGGCTATCCAGGTCATGTCGATGTTGCCACCGGTAAGCCTTTGAAGGGTTTCGAAAAGCCCGATGGAGGGGCTAAAGGAAAGAATGGAGAAGAGATACCGTTATATGGTAGAATTGTGGCCCTGGCAGATGTTTTCGATGCGCTGTCTACAGCCCGGGTTTACAAAGAGGCCTGGGAGGAATCCGAAGTCCTATTAAAAATCGAAGAAAATTCCGGGCGCCATTTTGATCCTGAACTTGTCGAAATTTTCTTATCCTGTCTAGATATCTTACGTTCTATACAGCAGA
>JASFPE010000405.1:0-5322 GCA_050116155.1 Desulfobacterales bacterium | reverse complement strand
GACCTGAAGCAGCGCGAAGAAGAGCTCACCACGAAGTCGAATGCTTTAGAAGAAACCAACAAGAGACTCAAAAAAGCCCAAGAACAAATCTCTAAGTACATTGATCCGAATGTAACTGAAAAAATATTCAAGGGTGAATTTTCAGCAGAGCTATCTCACAAGCGAACAAAGTTGACGATGTTCTTCTCCGATATCAAGGATTTCACCCAATTTACCGACGCTTCAGATCCTGAAGATGTGGCAAAATTGCTCAATGAATATTTAGGGGAGATGGCGCATATAGTCCGGACATGGGGTGGAACCATCCCGCAGTTTACCGGGGATAGCATTTTTGCAATCTTTGGGGCGCCGGATTCAAAAGGGGAACGAGGAGATGCTTTAGCGTGTTTACGTATGGCGTTGGAAATGCAAATGAAGATGAAAACACTTCGAAATAATTGGTGGAACCAGGGTATTCAATTTCCCTTCGAAATCCGATGCGGGATTCATACTGGTATGGCAAATGTGGGCAATTATGGTTCCGAAGGATTTATGGAATATTCAGCCATCGGCCTGAACACAAATATTGCTTCTCGCTTGGAACAGGCCTGTCAACCCGGAGAGATTTATCTCTCACACACATCATGGGCTTTGGTTAATGATGAGATACCTTGCGAAGAAGTCGGCACCATTAAGGTTAAAGGGTTTCATTCTCCCATTCAGACTTACCGTGTTCTACAGCATGATTTGGAAATGGCTCCTGAATCTTGAAATTTTATGTTCCAAAAGTGCAGATACCATATATAAAACCAAATATCTCATACATTAAAATAGTGCAGATACCTCCAACGTATTCACACATTTGAAATCCAGAAAAACTTGTGATACTACTTTTATATCTTCGATATGGGCAAAATGCAGATTAGCTCAATCAAAAGCTCGGTGATATTTGGTTTTTGATAGGAGTTATCTGCAAAAATCCATTTCGCAACTTTGACCACAATATATTGGTGTCTTACAAGTTGACTTATATGGCTATTTAGGATATTTCACATTCAAATATCCAATGTTCCTTCATAACGATTCAAACTGATAAACTAAAAAAAAATGGAGGGCATAGAAATGAAATGCCCTGAATGCCAGTTTGAAAATCGTGAAGGGGCTAAGTTCTGTAAGAAATGCGGAACCAAATTAGAGCTCACCTGCCCTCAGTGTAATACCTTACTTACTCCAGAGAGTCTATTCTGTGACGAATGCGGATTCGAAATACTCAAGCCTGCAAAAGCCCCTGCGGTCAATTATTCTGAGCCTCAATCTTACACTCCCAAATTCCTAGCAGATAAGATTCTTACCACTCGCAGTTCTATCGAAGGCGAACGCAAACTGGTCACTGTGCTGTTTGCCGATGTAGCAAACTTCAGTGCTATGTCTGAGAAACTCGACCCTGAGGAAGTTCACAAGATCATGGACGGCTGTTTCAGAATTTTGATGGATGAAATCCACAAGTATGAGGGCACGATTAACCAGTTCACCGGCGATGGTGTTATGGCTATATTCGGAGCTCCGGTGGCACATGAAAACCATCCCCAACGCGCCTGTTATTCCGCCTTGTCAATTCAGAAGGCCCTTTGCAACTATAGCGAAAAGGTAGAAAAAGATTGCAACATTGAGTTTGAGATGCGTATTGGGATCAACTCCGGCCCTGTGATTGTGGGTTCCATCGGGGACGATCTTAGAATGGATTACACAGCCGTCGGCGACACTACCAATCTGGCACATGGAATCGAAAATGAAGCCCGGCCTGGGAGCATCCTGGTATCGAGAAACACCCATAAGATTGCCAGAGATTTCTTTGAATTTAAGCCTATCGGCAAAGTCGAAGTCAAAGGCAAAGGGGAAAGACAGGAAGTTTTCGAACTGCTCGAAACTGGTGAAATCGAAACCAGATTCAAAGCATCAGTTGCTAAAGGTCTGACGAAATTTGTCGGGCGCAAAACCTCTATGCCAGCTCTCGAAGAAACATATGACAGGGTTAAAGAAGGATCAGGGCAGATAGTAGGAGTTGTGGGTGAGGCCGGGGTAGGGAAATCCAGGCTGCTTATCGAGTTTGTCAATCAACTACCTCCGGGTGATGTGACCTATCTTGAGGGGAGGTGTATCCATTACGGTGGATCGATTATTTATATGCCCTTTCTGGAGATTTTGAAATCCTATTTTGACATCAAGGAGGAAGATAGAGAATTTATCATCAATAAAAAAATTAAGGAAAAGATATTGGCACTTGATGAAAAGCTTGTATCTATTATACCACCCTTTCAGGGTCTCCTGTCTCTCAAGGTGGAGGATGAAAACTATTTAACGCTGGAACCTACGCAAAAAAGGGAAAAGACTTTCGAAGCCCTGAGAGATCTTTTCATCCGGGTGAGTCAAGAAAGCCCCCTTATTCTGGCGTTCGAGGATCTACACTGGATCGACAAGACCTCTGAGGAATTTTTAAACTATTTGATCGGGTGGATCGCCAACGCACAAATAATGCTTATCCTTCTCTATCGGCCAGAATACACACACAATTGGGGAAGCAAGTCTTATTACACCAAAATTGGATTGACGCAACTGGGTACCCCTTCAAGCAGAAAATTGGTGCAGGCTATATTGGAAGAGGGCGAGATTTTACCGGAGCTTGAACAACTGATCTTGAACCGAGGGGCAGGAAACCCGCTCTTTATGGAAGAGCTTATCCACAGCCTGCTGGAAAATGGCATTATCCAAAAAAAGGACCAAAAATATGTACTGGACTCGAAGGCATCCGATATTCAAGTGCCAGATACGATACAGGGTATCATTGCAGCCCGTATGGACAGATTGGAAGAAAATCTCAAACGAACCATGCAGGTGGCCTCGGTAATTGGGAGAGAATTTGCGTTTCGTATTCTCCACAACATTAGCGGGATGCAGGAGGAAATTAAATCCAATCTGCTAAGCCTTC
The DNA here is from genome assembly GCA_050116155.1 of Desulfobacterales bacterium. Taxonomy (GTDB): domain Bacteria; phylum Desulfobacterota; class Desulfobacteria; order Desulfobacterales; family JAHEIW01. The sequence continues at coordinate 2,357 of JASFPE010000405.1, read as the reverse complement.
AGGGCTTAGAATTTATCTATGAGAAAAGCCTTTTCCCGGAGTTGGAATATATCTTCAAGCATGCTTTTACTCAAGAAGTGGCATACAATAGTCTGCTGCTCGACAGAAAAAAGGAAATTCATGAAAAAATCGGAGATGGCATCCAAGAGCTCTACCCGCATCGCTTGGAAGAATTCTATGAGGTGCTGGCCTATCATTATTCCAAGAGCAATAATTTGGAGAAGGCCTGCCAATATCTAAAATTATCTGGGAAAAAGGCAACAAAAAGTTTTTCAAATTGGGAAGCCTTTCGTTATTACAAAGAAGCAATCAAAATACTTAAAAAGAGACCTGAAACAGAGGAGAATAAAAGAGAAAAGATCAAAGTAATCAACGCGATGTTTATTTCAATGCGGCAATTGGGTTTTCCGGAAGATTCATTACAATATCTACAAGAGGGAGAAAAGCTTTCAAAAAGGCTAGACGATGAAAAAAATCTTGCGGCCGTTTACACTGCAATAGGTGGCTATTATACCTATAGAGGAGATCATCACCAGTCGATCAAATATACTGAAAAGAGTTTTCAAGCAGCTCAGAAGATAGAGGATGTGAGATTAATGGTTTCTATTGCACAGGGCCTATGTGGCTCTTACTCAGTTGCAGGAGAAAATCAGAAAGTCGTCGAGGTTGCATCCAGTGTGATTAACGTGCTTGAGAAAACGAAAAAGGAATCTGAATTTTTTACCGGTGGTTATAACATATATTCCACACTTTGCGGTCAATGCGGGGTAAGTCAAGCGTACCTTGGGAACTTTGAAGAAGCAGAAACTATAGGTGAAAGAGGTCTCAAATTAGCTGTCAAAATCAAACATTTGCCGAGTCTAGGTTTTATTGAACTTCAGTGCGGCCATTTGTTCGCAATTAAGGGAGAGGGAAATAATGCTATAAAATATTTTGAGGATAGCATTAGGCATCTGGAAGAAGGGCAAGTTGTATCTTTGTTGGGATTTCCTTGGTGCGGTTTAGGATGGGGATATCATCTTTTGGGAAAGAATATTGCAGCTCGAAAACATGTTGAAAAAGGTCTCGATATACAGCTCGGTACTGGAATTCCTATTTTTTTACCTTTAATTCATATGATTTTAGGTATGATTCATTTCGATTCGGGTGACCTGAACAATGCTAAAACTTGCGCTCAAAAGGCTCTTGTATTATCGCAACAAAAAAATGAAAAATATTTTGAGGCACCAGCAATGATTTGGCTGGGTAGAATACTGAATAAAGCGAGTCCATCAAATATTGATGAGGCAAGGAATTTTATTGTTGAGGGAATTAAGGTTTGCGACGATTTGAGGATGAAACCTTTCTATTCTATTGGGCACCTTTTCTTGGGGGAACTTTATGCAGGAGCTAACCAACGCGAAAAAGCTTTAAAGAGCCTAAAAAATGCTGAACGCATGTTTCAAGAAATGAGAATGGATTATTGGTATAAAAAAACGCAGGACGTCCTAGACTGCCTATAATTGCATTCTGTCTGCCGCACTAGATGTTGTGTACAATGTTAAAAGACACAAAGTATTGAATGGCCGATAACTTAGCTAGCTTCCGCGCTTTATATAAAGGCAGGCTTGTTGAAGAGAAAAAATATCTGATGGGATGATCAGGTTGAAATAGACGTTGCGCGGCCCCGGGTTATCATACCTCCCAGAATGTAGAAAACGGCCCCGGCAATGAAAATCAGATAGGTCGGCAGACTGAAGTGGACGATGCTCCATCCGATCAGGGGACCGAGGGCCATTCCGAAATCCATGCCGGTGGCATAATCGGCGATACCTTTCCCCCCCTCCTTTCCAGCCCAGGCGGCGATGAGGATACCGAGCAGGGTGCTGCATAAAAACACCATCATGATACAGGCGATCAGCCAGAAAACGCCAAAAGGCAGACTTGCTAAAACCAGGGCCAATGAACCTCCAAAAAAAACGTTGGGTAAAAACCGTGTTCTCCCGATGCGGTCTGCCAGGGCCCCAAGCGCCGGCGATCCAAAGATGTCCAGACTCCACCGGGCGGCAAGTACCATTCCGGTGATAGAGGCAACTCCAAAGCTATACCCCCAGATGGTTGCAGAAGTCCCGATCTGTTCTTTGATGATCAGCCCAAAGGTGGAAATGATTAGGCCGAAACCCACAATGCCCATGGTAAAACCGCATAACATCAGTTTGATATTCAAGGGCGCCTCACCGGCCATGGTCGAAGACGGTTGGACGTGATGAATTTCTTTTTGCGACCAGATACTGAACGGGACAGCTCCCAATGAAATGATGCCAAAGGTAATCAGCGTAAAGGACCAGCCGAAATGGTCACATCCGAATCCCCCCAAA
>JASFPE010000404.1:0-5323 GCA_050116155.1 Desulfobacterales bacterium | reverse complement strand
CAATCCCAAGGCCTCGGTGTTCAGGGATAGATCCTGAACCAACTGAGGAGCAATTACGGCATTTGAGGTCCTGTAAAATTGGGAAAGAAAGAAATGGGCAGATGTGATGGCGAATATACTCCAGCGACGAGACATAATTAGGTTTTAATAATCAGCGCTTATCCGAAAATTGCCAATTTTCGGATAAGCGCTGATTAGGGACTTGAATCCTTTCTATTTATTTGCTTATTATAGGGACATCATATTGATTTTGTGTCAAGTAAATTATTTGTGTTTTTTGAATTATATTTTCGAAAAAATTCCCTGCAAAAGAGAGGAAGCAGATTATGTCCAGCATTGACCTTCACGGAATATTTCCTCCCATTACGACACCCTTTATCGATGGAAAGGTCGCCCATGACAAACTGGCATCGAACATTGAAAGCTGGGGCAAGACCGGACTGAAAGGATTTGTAGTACTCGGCTCCAACGGGGAGTACGTATATCTATCCCCTGAAGAAAAGCGCAAAGCCGTCGAGACGGTCGTTCAATGCACACCTGACAACATGACTGTCATTGCGGGGACCGGCTGTGAATCCACTGCGGAGACCATCGCGCTGACCAATGATTGTGCAAAGCTTGGTGCCCACGCGGCGTTGGTCGTCACACCTCACTATTTTGGCGGGAAAATGAGTGAGGCCGCCCTGATACATCATTTTACCGTGGTGGCCGATAATTCTGAGATCCCCCTTTTATTATACAGCGTCCCTAAATTTACCCATATTACGGTTACGGCCAAAGTAGTGTTCGAACTATCACAACATTCCAATATCATCGGCATCAAAGAAAGCTCCGGCAATGTCAATTTGCTTGGGCAGTATTTAAATAACATGAGCCCTGATTTTAACGTCATGATCGGGACCGCCGGCGTATTGTTTGGCGGATTGAGTATCGGTTGTGCCGGCGGCGTCCTTGCCCTGGCCAACGTGGCTCCGGAAAATTGTGTAAAAATTTTTGACCTGGCAAAACAAAGCCAATTTGAAGAAGCAAAAAAATTGCAGCTAAAGATGCTTCCGGTGAACAACGCGGTTACAGCCACATACGGGGTGCCGGGATTAAAGGCTGCCATGGATATGCTGGGGTATTACGGTGGTGAGCCTAGACTTCCGCTGCTGCCTGTATCCGAAAAAGAAAAATCCGAGATAAAGGAAATACTTCAAAAAGCCGAGCTTTTATAAGAAGATGCGAATCGATTAGAAAGCAGGTGGAGGAATTCCGTATATTATAAATAGACGCCATCCTTAACTTTAGGCATTTCTATGAGCAACTTATAGTTGCTTTAAAAAATACTTGTCCACAAAAGGTACCATAATAGCTTTCAATAAGCCCCTAAATGCTCCACCATGACATCCTTGATCTCCCTCCAGACATTTTGCCCGGTGGAGGCTTCATCGATGATTAAATGATGGATTTTGCCGAGCTCTCCGCCGGCTTCTTTTTTGACCACCTGAAATTTCCATTGATCCAAGTCTTCATTTTCTGCCAATTTCTTTAATTCATCAAAGGAGACAAATTCATCTTTCTTGTCGATAAAGATTAACGTGGGCACATTGATTTTGAGGTTTAAATTATTGTCGAGGTGCTTCAGGGAATCCAGCAGTGCATTATAGGCGGCGACAGGGGTGCCGTCATTGGCACGGTAGGATTTGATTGAAAAACTCGGCAGCGTGAGTTCCGGAAAAGGGGCTAGTACTCTGACAATTTGATATCTCGAATGAATTTTTAGGCCCGGAGCAAAAAGAACCATTCGGTTAAATTCTACCTCCGGCATGGAAGCCAACAAATCAACTCCCATCAATGCTCCAAAAGAGAATCCCACAAAAAATAAAGGGACGCTGTTTTGTATGCTCCTGCGTTTAGCTATATTATAAGCAGCATATATTTCATCTCGCCACAACTCATAGGAAACGGATTTAAACGCGTTTAACCGAGCTTGAGCGTCGTTGCGACCATCCAGCTGTGAATAATTTTGACCGTGTCCACGTAACGATAAGTTTAAGGCGTCAATACCTGTGCCCGTCAGAATTTCGATGATCGATTCCATTTTCTCGGGTCGTAAATTCAGTCCGTGAATGACCAGGGCAATTCCTTTGAGCTTATGGGCAGCGTTGCGGTGAAACCAGCGGATAGATAGATTATCAGAGGTATTGTTGATACTTTTATTTTGTGCATCTCGGCGCATTAAACTTGTCTCCCGAACATGCCGGTGGTTATTGTCGGCGCCTGCTCTCAGTTCTTTGGAAGAATTGCCGCAGGATATGAGCAATGTTAACACGATTAAGCATAATATCTTTATGGAGTTGGTCAAGAATTTCATTGTGGCTTATCAAGGGTCATTGTGTTTGGCTATCATACTTTTCTGATTCCTCGAAAAAAGTCAACTTTCTTGACTTTAATTTGGATTTCCTGATATAAAATGTTGAGTTCATTAGGAGAATGTATATTTTCGGTTAGTTTGATTCAATGCCACGGGAGGGTCTCAAATGACGTGAGGTGGACAAAAAACCCTGTTTCTCAGTATGAGAAACGGGGTTTTTGCTTTGAATGACGTCATGCATTATACAGAGGAGATATGAAATGAAACGATATCGTTTTCTGGGGAGTGTATTTTTATTGTCGATTTTCGGGATTGGTATTTTATTCAGTTCCGCGTTCGTTTATGCCCAGCAGGCTGAGGCTCCGGATGAAAGCCGCCTCACCTTCCAGTGGGCCTTTGGCGCCATTAAAAATACAGGCGCTGGTCCTCAGTTTGACGTCATCACCCGTGATACCATGCTGAGATCCGGCGATCAGATTAAGTTCTTTTTAAAAGTTGAAAATAATTGTTTTGTCTACTTGATTTATCAAAGCTCACAGGGCGAGTTGAGCGTGCTGTTTCCTTATCGTTTTAGACGATGGGCCGACAATTACCAAATCTCCGGACACTTTTATATCCCTAAAGATGATCAGTGGTTTGAATTAGATCAAGTTACCGGAACCGAAAAATTTTATTTACTGGCATCAGCCGTCCGCCTCGATGATCTGGAAGCCCTTGTAAACACATATGAAGGTGCCGATACATCCAAAAAGGCCGGGCTGGGTGGACAAATTCTTTCTGAAATTCGCAAGCTGAGAAAACGGCATCTTAAATTCAAGAGCTATGCAGAGAAACCCGTAACCATTATCGGTCACATGCGCGGATCTGAGAAAACCAAAGCAGTCGGTCTTAATGATCTTGCCGATTATGCCGTAGAGATCTCCGCAAATAATTTTTTCAGCAGGACCTTCACGATTGACCACCAGTAGCAAACCCAAATTACGAATTCTGCTCCTATTGATTATCGGATCGTTTTTGGCTGCTTATTTTTGCTTTCTGCTTTTGCCAAACGTATTCGAGATATGGAATGCTCAGGCGGTGGATCAACTATTTGTTCTTCGATCGTCGTCAACGAAATTTCAGCCTTCCTATGACAGCACCGTCGTCCATGTTGACCTCAATAATACCAGTATCCAGCAACTTAACAATCTGTATTTGAATCGATCCCATTATGCCCAGGTGATCCGGAACCTGGCGTCCATGCGTGTATCGGCGCAGGTATTTGATTTTATCTTTGCCTCGCGAAAATCCAAGGAAAACGACGGCGTTTTTATTGATGCAACCAAAGCGGCCGGTAATGTGTATTTTGGACTTGCATTTGAGTTATGGCAAAAAGAACAACCCCGGCGCAAGTGGCCGGAAAAGGCCACCGGTGCGCTTTATCTGGATCAGACCAAATGGAACGTATCTGTGGAAGGCGACCCGGGCAGTTTATACGTGGGTGATAACCCATTTATTACCTTTTCTGATCTGGCAATCGCATCCCGCGGACTGGGATCTATCAGTGTAAAATATGACCCTGACGGTGCGCTGCGAAGGATTCCTTTGCTTGTGCGTTACAAGCAATCTTTTTATCCGCTGTTGCCCTTTCGGGTAATCTGCAATTATCTCGATGTGCCACCGGAAAGAATTATTCTCCATCCCGGCAAGCATATCATCTTGCGTGGAGCCAAAAAGCCCAGAGATGACACCACCCACGATATCGTGGTACCCATCGATAAAAAAGGCAATATGATCATCAATTATATCGGTCCATGGGAGCGCATGGATCACTACAACTTTGCGGACGTTTACCTGGCCTCCCATGATCGTGATGAACTGGAGATGTGGGCCGAAGAGCTGGAGGGAAAAATTGTCATCATCTCGGATGTATCTACGGGATCCACCGATGTTGGGCCGGTTCCGACAGATGCCAATTACCCCATGAGCGGTGCCCATGCCAACATCATTCACAGCATATTGACGGAATCATTTCTGCGAGAGCTTTCCGCCCGGGAAATGTTTTTGGTTGAGCTACTGCTTATGGCGGCCTTGCTGGTATTATCGTTTCGATTTTCTTCGCTTTACTTTTCACTTGGCACGGCCATGATGACAGCCGTCTTTATTGGCACGGTGGCCGTGGGATTCTTTTACTATAATATCATTTTTCATTTGGGCCGCCCGTTGCTTATGATTGCCTTTGCCATGATTTCGATTAATGTATACCGGTATACCAACGAAGAAAAAGAGAAAATGGAGAGTCTGCGGGAAAGAGATTTTATTCGGGATACATTTGGACGTTATATGAGTGGTGAAGTCGTTGAAGAGCTGCTGGATTCGCCGGCCGGCTTAAAAATGAGCGGTGAAATTCGTGAAGTTACATTTCTGGTATCTGATCTGCGTGGCTTTACTGCCCTGACATCCAGATTGTCGCCCCATGAGATCATCGAAGTGATTAACCGTTACTTTGAACACATGGTTGAGGTGATTTCTCGATACCGGGGAGTGGTCAATGAATTTCTGGGAGACGGCATTTTGGTGTTTTTCGGAGCACCCCTGCAGGCTGAAGACGATGCCGAGCGGGCCGTTGCATGTGCCATTGAGATGCAAGGTGCTATGGAAAGGGTCAATGAAGCGCAACGTCGTCTGAATCTCCCCGAGCTGGCCATGGGTATCGGCATAAATACCGGTGAAGTGGTTGTCGGAAACATCGGGTCAGAGCGGCGGGCAGCCTATGGTGCAGTTGGCAGTCCCATCAACATTGCCTATCGCATCGAAGCCTTCACGGTGGGCGGACAAATTCTGATCAGTCCCAGTACATATGAGAAAGTGCAATCCGATGTAAAGGTTGCGGCGACCCGGCAGGTTCAATTCAAGGGGATTGATCATGCGGTGAATTTATATGATGTTGTCGGTTTGAGCGGAGCCTATAATGTCCATGTGCCCGAG
>JASFPE010000403.1:0-5331 GCA_050116155.1 Desulfobacterales bacterium | reverse complement strand
CCATCCCGTATCAGCCAGTTGGCTGCACTCAGCTGGGATACTGATTTTCTGGCCAGCAGATTGATGGGATACAATACCTTGTCATACTTGTCTTTTAAGCGGGATGGGAAGAATCTGTCTGCGAGTAGATTACGGCTGAAGGCAGATTTTTCCTCACCCGCGCGTTTATAATACTCCAGACCGATCAGGGAAAAGATATCGCCGCCGTCCACGCCCAGGTTGGTCGGAACCACAAATGGCTCGATGCGGTTTTCATCATCATCGAAAAAAGGTTGTTGAAAATAGAGCGGGATTTCGCACTCAAGTGCGTCGGCGACCAGTTGGACATAGGCATTCAAGGTGTTGGTTTCATTATTGGTGGCATCCATGGTCCCGTGCGCCAAACTATCGCCGAGGATAAAGAACAAAATCGGTGGTACTGAAGTTTGACTATTTTCTGATTGCACCTGAAGCGTCATGTTGTTGACATCTATCGGCGTTAAGGCCGGTGCAGGCGTGCCTGTAAAGATGCACAACAAATTGAATAATACCGTAAATTGCCAGATAGTGCCAAAAGCCCATGGTCCTCGAGTTTGGATAAAGTTTTTAAAATGTTTCATCATATCCTCCCATCGAACGGGGTTTGGGGTGGGTGGCGAAGGTAAAATCGCATAGTACATGGCGCAGGGAGCAAAGCGTAAACACCATGTATACAGAGTTTTCTATTAAAGCTATGCACATTGCGCTATGTGTTATGTCCCACATTGATATTAGGTGAACACGGTTCCCCAGTCAATCTAAAATGATTTTCATTTACATTTTCCCACTTTAGCGAATATAATATGGGTATGATTATTGCAATAGATCTCGGGAAGTTATTTCTCAACCTCAAATCCTGGCCAGCGGAGAAAATATGAATTCCATTTCAGAAAAATTAAATCCAAGTAACTTTAAAAAGCCGATTTTCATCGCTGTGGGCGCGGTTATCCTGATACTTGCGGTGTATCTCGCTTATACCATGCTTTCATCGCGGGCAAATCCCTGTGAAAGCATTTTTAAGCAGACCGCCATTCGGGTTCAAAACAACATTGAATCCATCAAGAAAAAAAGCAGCAATCTCATCGATGCAGCTCAAATTCAGAAGCTCTCGACAGACGCCCAACAGGCTGCCTTAAGCTTAAAGGAATGTTGCATCTTATTTCATGAGGAAAACGTATCTTTTGATGAGTTTTTGAAATGCCAGGATGATTTTAAGAATTTTGAAATGGCTCTCGACCGGGTAACCGACCTGATTGGCGAAATTCATCAGGCCAGGCAACAGGAACAAACCGAACTGTTGAATTATAAACTGGAACGCATCCATCAAACTCTCGAGGGTTTGAGCCAAAGTTCACGACGTCTCCAGGCGCGTATCAGGCAGTATACGGGTCAATCTCAGGGCACTGCGCATCGGGCCGGACCGACAACGACGTCTGCCGGTGCCGAAGTAGAGCCGAATGATGCCTATGATCAGGCTACTCCGATATCCCTCGAAAAGATTGGCGCTGAGCTGTCCCCGAGTCAAGATGCGGATTTTTTCAAGTTTGAAGTTCCTTCAGGCAGTATTTTAAATCTTGATTTTACCCCGGACGAGTCCGGCCAACCGATGAAAATATCCCTGCGTAATATGGAGCGTCAGGAGATCTGGAATGCAGATAATGTCGTGCCCGGTGTAACCAAATCAACTCAGATCATCCTGAATACCACCGCCGGGGGAACATTTTTTGTAGTGGTGTCTGATGGTTTCGGTCATTATGATCTCGATCTGTCTGCTAAAAGCCAAAATGACGCCGGCTCCGGCAATGATGCCGGTGATAAGATTACCAGGGCCGTTGAAGTCAGGCCGGGTGCTTCATATCCGGGCCAGCTGGGTGGCTTTGATGTTGAAGATTGGTATCAATTTGAGATTCCCCCCGGACATATCTTGAATTTGTCCTTTACCCCCGATCCTGAGGCACAGGCCATGAATTTTTCTTTGCGCAACTTCGAGCGCGACGAAATCTGGTATTTGGATAAGGCAACACCGGGGGTAACCCGCTCCAAACGAATGATATTGAACACCCTGTCCGGGGGTAGATATTACCTGACCGTCTATGACGGTCGGGGTCTGTATACTTTTGAGATTACTGCCGAGAGCCAAAACGATGCCGGTTCGGGCAATGATGCGGGAGATAAAATTACCAGGAGCATTGAAATTAAACCGGGACGCTCATTCCAGGGGGAGTTCGGCGGTCTGGATGAAGAAGACTGGTACCAGTTTCAGCTTTCAAACGGAGATATCCTCGAGTTTGCTTTTACGCCGTCGCCGGAAAGTAAGTCCATGATATTTTCACTATTCAATTATGAGCGCCAGGAAGTCTGGCAATCCGGCGAGATTACCCCGGGGGTAACCAAATCGGATCGTCTGACGATGAATTCAACATCGGGCGGGACGTATTTCTTAAAAGCGTTTTACGGCGGGGGGGTCTATCAAATTGATCTTCACACCAAAAGCCAGAATGACGCCGGTTCCGGCAATGATGCCGGCGATAAGATCACCCGGGCCATTGAAATCAATTCCGGGGGTACGGTTTTAGGAGAATTGGGAGGGCTCGATCTGGAAGACTGGTATACGTTTGACCTCAAAAGCGGAGAAAAACTGAGTTTTACCTGCGACCCGGATAGCGAGTCGATGAAAATGGCACTTCACACCCTTGACCAGCGTGACATCGGATACTCGGCCGATATTCTTCCCGGCGTCACCAAGTCCTTTGAAATACCCGAGAATATTAAGCCGCCTTACTTCATCAGGATCTTTGAGGGGCAAGGCAAATATTCTATTCAACTTAGGTAGAATAAGTTTAAGGTTTCAGTATTAAGGGTTCAGGGCTCGGGCGTCAGGAACAATTAGGTTTCAGGTGTCAGCCTATAAAGCATGGGGCAGGTGGCAAAGTGCATGGGGTTCAAGGCACAAATAAAAAGCGTTAGGTTAGGGGTATGAGGTTTGAGGCAAAAAAAGCGTCGCAGAGCTCAACGTCTTGAAATCCCTGAGTCTTTGTCCTTTAATTTTCTGCCTCCAACCTCCAACCTCAAACCTAACGCATACGCTTGTGAAATTTGCCCTGCCATGAATCTCTGCTGATTAATGTTTTGCGGATCTGAGTGAGGGTTTGCGTTTTTTGAAGGGCCCAGCGGGGAGCGATCAGTTCATGGGGATGGGGATCGCCGGTGAGGCGTTGAATGACCATTTGCGGCGGAATGCGTTCCAGAAAATCACATACGAGATCGACATATTCAGGCTGTTTCAGGCAGATGTAGGATCCCTGCCGATACAGGGCTTCAAGCCGGGTGCCTTTAACGACATACAACAGATGCAGCTTTACACCGTCGATGTTTAGCTTCGCAATGAGTTGTGCCGTCCGAAGCATATCGGCGCGAGTCTCATCAGGCAAGCCGAGGATCACATGCGCACATATGCTTATACCCCGCCCCTGAGTGCTCTGCACGGCATCTATAAAGCACTGAACATCGTGGCCGCGGTTGATTGCAGCCAGCGTTTTATCCTTTGCGGTTTGCAGCCCGTATTCGATCCAGACCAGATAATGATCGGCATAACCCTGGAGCAGGCTCAATACCTCCGGAGTCACGCAATCGGGTCGTGTCCCGATGGAAAGCCCGACCACGCCATCCACTGCCAGGGCCTCTTCATATAGGCTTTTGAGCTTGTCCAGGGGCGCATAGGTGTTGGAAAATGACTGAAAATAAGCGATGAATTTTTTGGCTTTGTAGCGTTTGGAAAGCTTTGCTTTGCCCGCCATAAGCTGTTCGGTGACCGACATACCCCTGGCGTGTGCACCGGTTCCGGATCCTCTGACGTTGCAGTAGATGCAGCCACCGTAAGATATGGAGCCATCTCGATTGGGGCAGTTCAGCCCGGCATCGATGGTTATTTTCTGTACCCGACAGCCATAAATACCTCTGAGATATGAATTTAAATCGTTATATCGGTGGTCCATTATTTAGTGTGGTTTACCATATGTAATTTACAAATTTCGGATTGATTTTATATATTTTAAGACGCAACTGTATCCAGAAAGCGTGTATGACTTTTTTAATGTATTTGTGGGATACAACAATAGGTCCCCTGCTTGACCGCAACACTCGGCGATACTATAATAGCGTTTCCTGTTCCACTATAGGCGGTTAAAATTGATTATTATCTTTTAAGTAATATCGTGGGTACTCCGAGAAGTGCCTAAAGTGCCTAAAATTAAAAGTGCCTAAAGTTGTGGTGTCGCTACGCTCCGTCTTTTTTATCAGATATGAAAAAAATTGACAAATATGACATCATCGTCGTCGGGGCCGGGCATGCCGGATGTGAGGCTGCTCTGGCGGTTGCCCGGATGGGATGTCGTGTGCTGTTAATGGCCATTGATCTCGATAAGGTGGCGGCCATGCCATGCAGTCCCTCCATTGGCGGCATGGCCAAAGGCCAGCTGGTGAAGGAAATCGATGCTCTGGGTGGCGAGATGGCCAAAATTACCGATAAAACAGCCATTCAGTACCGCACCCTGAATACAAAGAAGGGGCCTGCGGTGCACTCCTCCCGCACCCAGAATGATAAGATTCGATATCATATGGCCATGAAAGCCGTCATTGAAGCCCAGGAAAACATAGATCTCAAGCAGGCCATGGTCGAACGACTGGTATTCGGGAATAACCGGGTTGTCGGGGTCGAAGATCAGACGGGCTTCGGTTATCAGGCCCGGGCTGTCATCCTGGCCACCGGCACATTCCTGAGCGGTTTGGTGCATATCGGGTTTAAAGCGATTCCGGCCGGCAGGGCCGGTGAATTTGCCGCCTATGGGTTGGCGCAAAACCTGCAGGAGGCCGGATTTAAGTTAGGCCGCATGAAGACCGGCACCCCGCCGCGCCTCCGCAAGTCGAGTATTGATTTTACAAAATTTATTGAGCAGGACGCAGATGAAAATCCCAGGCCGTTTTCCATGTTTACTGAACATATCCATATGCCCCAGATGCCGAGTTTTATCGGTCACACCAATCAACGTGCACATGCGATTGTGCGCCGCAACCTTGAGCGCTCGGCTCTTTACGGAGGCGTGATCAAAGGAGTTTCGGCACGATATTGTCCCTCATTTGAAGACAAGATCGTCAAATTTCCCGATAGGGACCGGCACCAGATCATCCTTGAGCCCGAAGGGATCGACACGGAGGAAATCTATGCCAGCGGTTTAGGAAACAGTCTTCCGTTGGAGATCCAAACTGAGTTGGTTCGATCCATTGAAGGCCTGGAAAATGCCGAAATCATGCGCC
>JASFPE010000402.1:0-5359 GCA_050116155.1 Desulfobacterales bacterium | reverse complement strand
CTATGAATCCATAACTCATCTTCATCTGAACCCATTTATTAATAGGTTCTCAAATCTACATTAATATGTGCTTATTTTGAGGCAGGTTCTTTATTGACTCAAGCGAGATGATTTTTTTTTGATGATTCAAATACAACAAGACGCAACGATTAGATCTACTGTGAAAGTCCGATGATCTGATCGTCGTTCAGGCAGAGCAGCACCGGGGTTCCTTCCGGCATGGCCGTCTCCCCGCGTTGATGGGGCGCATCCACCAGGATGAAATGCCCGCCTACGGCAACTCGGTAACGCACCACGCCGCCTAAAAACTCTTTGTGTTCAACTGTTCCGGTTAGCTGCGTGGTCCCGGGCACAGGCTCGTCATCCTGCGGTCGGATTGTCAAATTCTGGGGCCGAAAGACAATGCTGCTGGGTCCCTGGGTGCCTTCTGTCACCGGCACAACCACGGTCCCATCTGAGGAATGAAAAATCACTTTGCCATTTTCTTCAACCACGTTGCCCTCAACCACATTGGCCACGCCTAAGAAGTTGGCAACAAATAAATTGGCGGGTCGGTCGTAAAGTTTCATGGGCGTATCTATCTGTTGCACGACACCATCGTTGATCACAGCAATGCGATCGGCGGTGGTGTTGGCTTCCTCCTGGTCGTGAGTCACGAAAATGGTGGTCAGCGACAGTTTGCGTTGCAGCTGTCGTAACTCACGGCGCATCTGTACCCGCAGTTTGGCATCCAGATTGGAAAGCGGCTCATCCAGCAAAAGCACCTGGGGTTCGACGACAATGGTTCGGGCCAGGGCCACTCTTTGCTGCTGGCCGCCTGAAAGCTGGGAAGGTCTTCGGCCGGCGAGATCCAGCAGACCGACAAGGTCCAGGGCTTTTTCGACACGGTCCTTGATTTCATTGCGGGGCACCCGCCTTTCTTCAAGCCCAAAGGCCACGTTTTTGCGCACTGTCATATGGGGCCACAGGGCATAACTTTGAAATACCATTCCCAGGTTGCGCCGCCAGGGCGGCAGATGGGATACCTCGCGGTCCCCGATGACGACCCGGCCGGCCTGGGCTGATTCGAAGCCCGCAATCAGCCTGAGAAGGGTTGTCTTGCCGCAGCCGGAGGGTCCCAGAAAGGCGAAGAATTCGCCGGGTTCGATTTGCAGGTCGATGCCTTTCAGAACGTGGGTTTCGCCAAATGACAGGTCGATGCCCTCCAGCCTTACGCCCACAGCAGAAGTAGTTGCAGTGTCATGCTCGGTGTTGTTCATTGTTGTATACCTGTGTTTGATCTCAATCTGTCTGTCTCATGGCGTATTTCCGTTGTCGTCGTTCGATAAAGACATGTGAAAGTAGCGTGCAAATGCCTACGACGAGCACGGCCACGATGCCCAGGGCTGCTCCCGGGCCGCGTCCGGCGGCACTTTGCATGTAAACATAGATACCATAAGACAGCGGCCCATCTGAATTCTTTGATACCAGCATCAGGGTCATGCCCAGTTCCACCGCCGCGGTGGCGAAGCTGGTTACAAATCCGGCCAGAATGCCGCCGGCCATGAGGGGGACCACGATTTTACGTACGGTGGACAGTTTGCTTGCGCCAAGGTTTTCTGCGGATTCCTCCAGCGACACGCTCACCTGCTGTAAGGCTGCCGTGCAGGCCCGCAATGCGTATGGCAGGCGGCGGATTGATAGGGCGATCACGATGGCCACCCACCAGGTGGCAAAAGACTGGCCTTCCAGCCAGGGAACCTGGTAGCCGAAGAAGGTGCGCAAATAGCCGATGCCGATGACCAGCCCTGGAATCGCCACGGCCGCCATGGCGGTGTAGTCCAGCCATTGTCGCCCGATGAGCTTGGTGCGCAGCACGATATAGGCGATGGCCGTGCCCAGCACCACGTCGATGAGGCCGGCCAGGAAGGAATACAGGACCGTATTGGTCATGTATTCGGGGGTCTCGGCAAAAATGGCGACGAAATGATTCAGGGTGAGCGCATCGGGCACCACACTAAAGGACCAGATGGTTCCAAAGGATAGCAGCGTCAGGCCGAAATGAGGTGCCAGCACCAGGCTCATAATCACGAGCACGATGATCCAGGCAAAGACCTTTTCCCAGGGCCGCATGCGGCGTTTGGCCAGACCACCGCCGCCTTTTTGGACCGTGGCATACTCCTTGCCCCTCAATGCGAGCATGGCCAGCCACATGGAGGAAAGCGCAATCACCACCAGGATGACGGAGATGACATAGCCCATGGGATCCTTAATGCCGATGGAGGCAATTCGCAGATATGCCTGGGGCGCCAGCATATTATTGACGTTTAGCAACAGCGGTGTGCCCAGGTCATCGAAGACCTTCAAAAACACCAGCGAGGCACCGGCCATGTATCCCGGCATGGCCAGCGGCAATACGATTCGGCGAAACAGTCGCAACCCCGAGCATCCCAGGTTTTGAGCCGATTCCTCCATGGCACGGTCGATGTTCTGCAGGGCCGCCGACAGGTTAATCAGGATGAATGGAAAGTAATGGACACTCTGGACGAATATGACGCCGTTCAATCCCTCCATGAAAGGGATGGTGAATCCGAACCATTGATCCAGCAGCAGGTTTACACTCCCGTTGCGCCCAAACAGCATCAGCATGGCGACGGCACCGACAAAGGGCGGCATGATGAGGGGAATGATGCCAAGGCTCTGGATGATGACCGCGCCCCTGAATTCGAAGCGCGAGGTAAAGTAAGCCAGCGGCATCGAAAAAAGCGATGCAACCACAACCGACATAACCCCAACATACATTGAGTTCCAGAAGGACTCGCGAAACAGGGCGGTGTTGAAAAAATCCTTGAAGTTGAGCAGCGTAAATTCGCCGGTGGTGGCGTCCATGAAGGCCACGAACACCACCTGCACGACCGGAATCACGAAAAAGGCCAGCAGAAAAATAGAAATCAGCAGCATAACCGCTGTCTGCCCGGGATGCTCTTTGAATGCAGAAATAGCTCCCATTCTTGCGTCCACCTTTCAGGCTGATGTAATGCAGTGCATCACCGGGAAAATGCCCCCGGTATGCAGAAAATTAAGCCTTAAATTTGGTGTGCAGGTCAAATTGTTAATCGCGCCGCCAGCGGCGGCGCGAATCTGTCTATCCTTTTATTTTACCAATTTAAGCGCTTGCTCGGCCTTTGCCTTGGCGTCAGCATAATTTTTCTTGGCAAATGCATCCCATTTTTCTTCGACTTCGGCCTGGCGTGGCGGCACTTTTACGCCGGCCTTCTTGCGCTTTTTAAAGACATCGGATGTGAAGACACCCGGATATTTCGCATCAACGGCTTCGGCTTCGGATATCGGCATGGCGCCAATCAGGGCCCAGGCCTCTTTAACCAGCCCCTCAGCCTCGGAATTGGACTTGCCGGCCAGGGCCGCCTCAGCCGCTTGAATCGCTTTGCACGCTTCGGCCAAATCCCCTCGCCGGTAAGTGATCATCACGTCGAACAGGGAGTTGACGATGTTGTATCTGGTTTTGGACAATACCACGTCGAATTTGACCGCAGCGCCAATGGACTTGTCCTGAAAGGGATTGGGAAAATCCTTGGGTGCCTTGGCATAGGTTTGCGGATTCACCGGCAGACGTCTAATTGCAGGGTCCAGCAGCAGTTCCTGGCCCTCCACCGAGAGGAGAAATTCGATAAAGGCAGCCGCCGCCTGGGGATGCGGTGCGTCTTTTACGATGGCAATATTGGCCGGCACCAGGGTTGTCACCGTTGGGTACACGAAGTCCACCGGAAATCCGGTTGCTTTTGAGGAAAATCCGAAAAAGTCGATAACGACGCCAACGCCGAAATCACCGCTGTTGACGCCTTCGGGAACGCCGAAACTGCGCTCGGTGACCATCTTAAAGTTGCCGGCAATTTCCTTCCAGGTTGCCCAGCCTTTATCCCAGCCCTCGCCCTGCAGAACGGTTTCCACCGTCAGGTGGGTGGTTCCCGAGCGCGACGGGGCGGACATGCCCACATGGTTGTGATAGACGGCCTCCTTCAGATCGACCCATTCACGCGGAACCGGAATCTTTTTGGCCTTCAAGTAGCGTGTGTTCCACATGATGCCATAGCCGGATCCGGCAAAACCGATATAATAACCGTCGGGGTCGTTGATGGGATAAGAACCGATCTTTTCTGGAATCCCCGTGGCCTTGGGTTTATAGCTGGCCAACAGACCGTCTCCTTTTAATACCTCGAATGCATCCGGCGCCGAAGCCCACATGAGATCCGATGTGTTTCCCTGTGCCGTTTCCTGAATATACTTCACTCCTGCTGATGTCTTCTTCTGCAATACCTCCACCATCGTGCCCGGATATTTGGCCTCAAAGGCTTTCTTAAATGGGCCGGTCAGGTCCTTTGGGTAGGATGTAACGATTACGAGTTTGTCTTCCAGTGCCTGGGCCTGAAACGGCACGGCCACTACCATAGCCAATAGCATCGCGCCGACAACCAAGAGGCTGCGGCTCAATATTGATCTGCTCATAGATTGGTACCTCCCTTCAATTGGATTGCAGTTAACAAAGGTTTTTGTCCGTTGAATCTATATAAGAAGAAATGAATTTCAGTGTCAAGACAAAAGATCTGATGATTGCCGAGCAGGAAATAGTGATCGGATTGATTCTAAATTGGCAGTAAATTTTGAAGGTTGATTAACCCATTGGTTTATTAGTATAAGAGATTCAATTTGAGGGGGAAGTCGTATGGCGCGATATTTGAAACTTTTCGTTATAACTGCCCTGGTTCTCCTATTGGGATCTTCTCAACCTTCTGCATCTGATTCATCCACCGTTCATCGCAACTTCGAGCCGTTAAAGATTCTGCGCATTACCCCGAGTGGCAGCGATGTGCCTTCCGGACGACAGATTGTGTTTCAGTTCAATTGCCCGGTGGTGCCAGTGGGGCGCATGGAGCGGGACGCGGCTGAAATACCCATTACAATTTCCCCGGAAATAACCTGCCAGTGGCGCTGGTTGAATAGCAGTGCCCTGGCATGCCAGCTGGATGAAAAGGCTGCGCTGGCACCGGCTACTCGTTATGAAATCGTGGTGGCTCCGGGGCTTGAAACAGAAGACGGAACTACGCTTGTCGAAGCGGTGCGACACAGCTTTATTACCCAGCGTCCCAAAGTCCGCCATGCCTGGTTTCGAACCTGGAAAGCTCCCGGCATGCCGTTGATCCGCATGACCTTTAATCAACCTGTCTCGCGGAACTCTGTGGCAAATCATCTATTCATGCAGGCCTACGGAAAGCAAGGGCTGGCCTACGGGAAACAGACCCAGCGCGTGTCGCTGCATGTGGAGCCGGATACCGAGGACAAAGAAGCGCCCTTTGTATTGCCG
>JASFPE010000401.1:0-5367 GCA_050116155.1 Desulfobacterales bacterium | reverse complement strand
TTTCAAACCATGACGGATAGCTACCTGAAGGAACGCGCTGCGGACATCGTGCATGTTTCCGACCGCATTATGCAAAATCTGGTTGGCGTCAAGACCGAAAATATTGCCGCCATCGACAAACGGGTTATTCTGGTTGCCCGCGATCTATCCCCTGCCGATACCAGCCAGATAAACCTGGAGCGCATAATGGGATTTATCACCGATCGCGGCGGCAAAGCCTCCCACACCGGTATCATTGCCCGCGCGCTTGAAATTCCGGCCGTGGTTGGACTCGAAACCGCGATGACTCAGGTCAAGAGTGAAGAATTGATCATCGTGGACGGTAACACCGGAACCGTCATCATCCATCCAAGTGAACAAACACTGGTTGAGTATGAAGAACGAAAAATTGAATATGAAGAATATAAGGCGGTTATTACCCGAGAAAGCCATGTCGAAGCCACAACAACAGACGGTTTTCATTTGGAGGTCATGGCCAATATCGAGCTTCCTGAAGAGGTCGTGTCCGTCCGTAATTACGGTGGCGATGGCATCGGCCTGTATCGAACCGAATTTCAATATATGAACCGCCCAGTATTTCCCGGTGAGGATGAACTTTTTGAGCGCTATAAAGATGTTGTCGAGGTGATGGACAACAAACCGGTCACTATCCGGACGCTGGATATCAATGGCGATAAGGCCCTGACAAACCATTATAACCATGCTGAAGCAAATCCCGTCCTGGGACTACGTGCCATCCGGTATTGTCTGAAAAAGCCGGATATCTTCAAAACCCAGTTGCGGGCCATTTTGAGGGCGGCAGCCTTTGGTAAGGTTCGCGTCATGTTTCCGATGATCTCAGCATACTTTGAAATTCGACTGGCAAAACGAATGTTGGATGACGCCGCCGAATCTCTGGAAAAAGAAGGGCTGTCGTATAATCGGAAAATTGACGTAGGAATCATGATTGAAGTTCCATCGGCGGTGATCACGGCCGATTTAATGGCCGAAGAGGTTGACTTTTTTAGTATCGGCACCAATGACTTGATCCAGTATGCCCTGGCGATCGACCGCGGAAACAAACAGGTCGCTCATCTCTATCAACCCCTTGATCCGGCAATCATCAGAATGCTGAAACATGTGGCAGACGTCGCCAAGGATAAAGGTGTCAGGGTCTTTATGTGCGGGGAAATGGCCGGAACTCCGCATCATATCCCGATCCTTCTGGGAATGGGTTTGGATGAGTTGAGTATGAACCCCCAGTCCATACCCATCGCCAAACGCGTGATCCGTTCCGTTAATCTCAAGGATAGCCAATCTCTGCTAAAACAGGCGCTGAAACAAACCAATGCCAAAAGTGTTTTTGAACTGGTACGTGATGCATTCGGTGATATTTTAGCCGACCACACCTATAGCGGAAGCTTTAAATTGGATCAGTAATGCAAAAAAATCATATCAAAATCATCGCCGAAAACCGTAAAGCTCGATACAACTATTTTATCGAGGATGAATACGAGGCCGGCCTGGTGCTGAAAGGCACCGAAGTCAAGTCCCTGCGGCTTGGCAAGGTTAACTTGAAGGATTCTTACGCTCGGATCAAAGACGGCGAGGTGTTTGTTTATCAGATGCATATCGGGCCCTACCCTTTTGCCTATTACGACAACCATGATCCCCTGCGGCCGCGAAAACTCCTGTTGCACAAACGGGAAATCAAACGCCTTTACGGCAAGACGAATGAAAAAGGCCACAGCCTGATACCCCTAAGAATTTATTTTAAAAACGGCAGAGTTAAAATATTATTGGCCCTGGCCAAAGGCAAACGCAAGTACGACAAGCGTGAGGCCATCAAACGCCGCGATGAGCAGAGGGAAATGGACCGCGCCAGAAAGCAATACGGCTAATTAGCCACAGACCCACACAGAAAGACACAGACATTTTTTTATCCCGCGCAGCGGGATGACTATTTATTGCCTGGCGGGTCGCCAGGCAATAAGATAAGTAAACTTAAATGTCACGATATTTAACTTTGTCTGTGTGAGTCTGTGTGGGTCTGTGGCTAATAATATTCTTTATTCGTCTGCGTATATCGGCGTGGGTCTGCGGTTAATTAAATCCTCCCCTCCCCTCTTCTCGCCTCGGCTTCCACAAAGACGCGTTTAATTTTCGGGTAGGCTTGCTTAATTTCGCTGTTCAACTTGGCAATGGCTTCCTCAACCTCACCGGCCAGGGTCGTATCATCAAAATCCACACTCAGGTTTAATAATATGAAATCCGGGCCCATGTGCAGGGTTAAAACTTCGTTGACGAGCTGGATTTTCGGGTAGGCTTTCGCGATTTCTCTGACACCCTTGACCAGCTCCGGGCGTGCGCTTTCCCCGATTAATAAGCCTTTGGTTTCATAGGCCAGCCACGCAGCTGTTCCGGCAAGTATCAGACCGATGATAATCGAGGCAACCCCGTCATAATAAGGGTTCATCGTAATTTGACTTAATGATATCCCCAGAAAGGCGACGATGATCCCCAGCATGGCTGCGGAATCTTCAAACAGCACCACAAACATGGTTGGATCTTTGCCGCGATGCACGGCCTTCAAATAACCCCATTTTCCTTTGGCTTTGGTAAATTCAGTAAAGGCAAAATACCAGGCAGCGCCTTCAAAAATCAGGGCAAAGCCCAAAACCACATAATTGAGGGATGGATTCTGAATCGTGGTCGGATGGAGGAGATGATGGACGCCTTTGTAAATTGAAACACCGGCGCCCACGGCAAAAATCAAAATGGCGACAATAAAACTCCAGAAATACACCTCCTTGCCGCGACCGAACGGAAATTGCTCATCTGCCGGTATTTTCGACCTACGCAATCCGTAAAGCAACAGAATCTGATTACCGGTATCCACCAGAGAATGAACCCCTTCCGACAGCATGGCCGAACTGCCGGTCAACACAAAAGCGATGAATTTGGTCAAAGCGATCAGGAAATTTCCGGCTAAGGCAGCAAATATGACTTTTTTTGAAAAAGACGATGCCATTTTTGGAGAACTCCAACTTGGATAGGATTTATCCGTGTTCCCATGGATGAATTTGACGTTAGATATAAAACGAAATCATTGGGGTCAACAGAAATTATTGAGTCCGCCAGGTTTATTGAGACGAAACCGGCGCTGATCCGGGAATATGATCCCCGGGAATTCTGGATCCGGTGCCCGGAAAAGTCCACCTTCAATTCCTGAATTCCGCATCTCTCGTCCGATAATTTTTTCCTTGACAAATTCCAGGAAGCTTTTTATGATTACTTTGTAGCTAAATTGTAATTAATTTGTAGCTATGAAATTTTTTCTTGACAAGCTCCAGAGAACCTCCTATAACTACTTTGTAGCTAAATTGTAGCCAATTTATAGCTGCAAACGCACCGCACCCGACCTCCGGGATGTCGCGGACTTTCAATGGAATAATAAATAAATTCAATAGATTAACAGAATAGTTTTCCCGTCATCGGGAATTCGGTCAATGTCAACCTGAAAAACCGGTGGATGTGGGCCGAAAGGAAATCAACGTGATCCGTCAATTTAAGGAGAATATGGCCGCCCTGAAAAAAGAAACGGGATTCAAACAGATCAGCGCAAAGCCGGAAAAGCCCGACCAATCCCCCAAGGCCAAGTTCAGGGTCCTCGGGGAAGAAATGATCGAAAAGGAAGTTAAACCGTCCGGAAACAGCGGCCGAATCTATCTGCCTCTGAATTGGGTAGGCAAGCACGTCAAAATCATTCGCATCAATTGATAGAGACAGGGATGGCCTTGAAATCGAACAAGATTCGCAAAGTATACCACCGATTCAGGTAATCTATAAGGGGAAAAAAAATGAGGTACGCAGAAACAGGGGTTAATTTAGAAATCGATCTGACCCGAGGAAATATTGAAAGGGTACAAACAGACCCGAAAGACACCGAGCTTTATCTGGGGGGTCTGGGTACGAACGCCAAAATAATGTGGGACAGGGTTCCCCCGGAAGTTGAAGCCTTTTCTCCCGAGAATCTACTTATATTCGGTGCCGGTCTTTTATGCGGTACACTAGCGACCGGCTGTAACCGAACCATTGTGACCACCATCTCCCCTCAGACCAAGTTAATGGCATTCTCAATGATGGGGGGATTCTGGGCCCCGGAATTGAAGTATGCCGGTTATGACAAAGTGATCCTGCGCGGCAAATCCCCCAATCTGGTTTATATCTGGATCCATAATGACAAGGTCGAAATACGGAATGCCGCTCATCTGGCGGGCAAAGGCTCCAATGAAACGGCCCAGCTCCTCCGTCAGGAACTAAATGAGCCCAAGGCCCAGGTGGTGTCCATCGGCCTGGCCGGTGAAAACAGGGTGTATTTTGCTTCCGCTGAACAGGGAAGGTCCAGTGCCAGCCGGCAGGGTATCGGCGCCGTGATGGGAGACAAAAATGTAAAAGCGATTGTGGTGCGCGGTACCGGAGACGTCACGGTTGCCATGCCGATGGAATACCTCGAACAGTGCAACGAAGTGAATGAATATATCAAATGGCGCGAAGACAACCCCATCAGGGGGGTCATCCCCATTCTGGCTGTATTGGGATCACCGCAGGAGATGATGATCCATGACGAGAAGTGGCATACCGAAAACTTTGTCTGGGGTAATGCCCGCACGCGCAGAAAAGATTTCTGGACCGAAGAACGCGCCCAGGAGTTTCACGACTCGCTGGAGTCGGCCCGGACCCGGCTGATCAGCTGCCATAACTGCCCGATGAAATGCGCTGCAACCCTCAGCCTGCCGGGACTTCCGACCTACATGATGAAATGCTTCTCTAAGCTGACTTACACCATGGCGGCATTTTCGACCCTGGAATTCGGTTTGAGAATCGCCCAAAAGGCGACCGAGTACGGTCTGGACGGCTACTCAACCCCCCAGGTCATGGCCTTCGCGCTTGAGCTCTATGAAAACGGCATTTTAACGGACAAGGACCTGCCGGACCTGCCGGAAGACAACGAAGAAAAATTCTATTACTTGCTGAACCTGATTGTCAATCGCGAAGGGATCGGCGATAAACTGGCAAACGGCACCTATTGGGCTGCCAAAGAGATCGGCAACGGCGCTGAAGAATACGCCCACAATTGCATCAAAAAACATGAGCAGCTGCCGCTTAAACTGGGCATGCTCAATCCGATCTATTTTCTGATGTACTGCACCGGCGAAAAAATGAACGTGACCCAGATTGAAGGGCAGTTTCCCCAAGGTCCTTTTCCCAAAAGAGAGCACAGAGAAAAATTCGTCAAGGACTGGTTCCAGGTTCCAGATGATAAGTTCAAGCAGTATTTCCTGGACTGGGAACCGCGCGGGGAGAACTCGATGCCTTTTTACCCGA
>JASFPE010000400.1:0-5382 GCA_050116155.1 Desulfobacterales bacterium | reverse complement strand
AAGAGGAAAAAAGGAAAAAAAGGTCGGGCCGCAGCAAGTAATTGATAATACAGAAAAAGATCTGAAAATAGAGCCATTATTTTGGCTTAGAGCTAACATTTTAGGGGTTAAAAGAGCGTTATATGGGATATGGGATTCATATGTTGTGGGAATAAAAAATTAGCCGCAATCCGAATGGATTGCGGCTTTTCAGTTCCTTAAACGGTCAGTTTTGACCCCAAAAATGACCTTATAGGGGCAAAAAACGACCTTATTTTTACCTTATATAAAGAAATTTCAATAAGTTACTACGGCCCGACCATGAGAACGAAAAAGGGGTGGTTCAAGTTGAACCAGCCCCTTGAAGATGTCGCTTCCAAAATGCCGTTGTCATTTTTCCCGGTGTTGCCAACCTGCAAAGGCTGCACAGAACAGCGGAAAAAAGGCACAAACATCCGAGAAGTCACCGGACAATATAAAACAATGTTTTCGAAGTTCAAGGGGGGTTGGCATTTTTTTCACTGATGGGAAAACCAAAAGGGCAGCCCCGAGGAACTGCCCTCCACGAGAGGATTGCAGATAGGTACCTGTAGCCTCCCACCTCTCGGCTGGGTTTAAATTGGGTGGTTCAAGATAAAGCGCCTCGATGATAAAAGGAGGTTCAAACTCATCAAAGCGGAACGTTGAATTGAACCACCACGTTAAGGAGGATAAATGGTTCAGGAAGAAGCTGTGGCAAAACCTAAACCGTCAACATATATAGAGACAGAATACACTGATAAGGTTACATTTGAAATCCCTGATTGGCGATTGCATGGCTTAAGCTAAAATTTTTTTGCGATGCGTGATCGTACCGTGCCGACGATTTTCTGAATGGCGTCCACGTCTCCCAGCGATCCGCCTTTTACGGCAATGGCCATGCCGGATAAATCCGGCGCCTGGGTCAAAACAACGCCCCAGCCGATGCGCTGGCGCAGTTGTATGTGTTTTACGCCAATACGTCGACATATGCTATAGGCGGTGGTGCCCCCGGTTAAAATCAAACCGGATAGATCGGCGCTTTCATAAACCTTGCCCATCGCCAGGGATAATGCCTCTTCAACACGGCAGGGGTCACCAACAGGGCTCCCAGGTGACGCCAGGCAACCCAATCCATGGCTTTCAATTTGATCCAACAGGCGGATAGCTGCTTTTCCGGCGGCTTTCTCAATTGCGGTGAACTTGCTGTCGTCATCGATGTCAATTAAGACAGGTTCAATGCCATGGTTGCGCGAAAAACGCGTCAATTGCTCTCTGGCCCGGGGATGAAGCGTCCCACAGGCAATGACGATGGCGCCATCGGGGACCCTGGTCCAGGTCTCACTTCTGGCACTGGGAATACAATATTTAGCCAGGGCGTTGCCGAGTCCCTGGCCACCGACGAAAAACAATGGCCCTGAACGTTTTAAGAACAGCTCGACTGCTGCTTCAAGGTCTGCCTGGGATTCGCTATCCACCACGATGACCTGAACACCTGAAGCAATCAATAGCCCGATATGTTCCTGACTTTCAGGGCTTCGCAATGTTTCCAATTCTAACAGGCCGGTTGTCCTTGTATTTCCCCTGGACACGATTTCATCAATCCTGGACTGGGTGACAGGTTGTTTAGGGTCACTGCTGTAAAAAGACTCGGCAATCGGCAGCCCGTCCAGATACTGGATGCCATTTCGGGTCACCCGCCCGAAATCGGGAATGGCAGGCGCCAGGCAACAAAGCTCAAGGCCCAATGCATCCATTACCGCCGAAATTTCGCGGCCAAAATGGCCCCGAAAAGCGCTGTCGGTCTTCTTCAATAAGATTCTTTTCTTATTTGCCCCGGCAATCTCACATGCTCTGCGAACTTTGCCGTAGGCTTCATACTCCGCAAGACTGCGACTCTCTGTATTCCAGACCACGAGGCCTTCGAATTTATTTTTCTTCACTTCGGCCAGGTCAGAATCAATGACAACGGTGACGCATCCGACGGGGTCCAGAAATTCGATTCCCGTGTCACATGCTCCGGCAAGATCATCCGCCATCATGTAAATTTCAGATGGGTGGATTCGAGATTTGACTTCTGATTTATCAAGTCTTGCAGACACAAATCCTACCCCTGAGAGCTCCTTAATATAATTGATGAGATGCCGCTTTGGGAAGTCGAATTAGGATACAGCGACAGCCCATATATGGAAACGCACTTTGGGCGAAAGGGATAGTTATCCAATAATCGAAGCCGTATGGGGTTGTCAAGAATGGGAAGTCTTAATTATAGACCATCGCACGTGCTTTTTGTTTGTTCAATTTGAGATCTGATTGAATATACATTTGGGCTGCTGCATTTCGTTTCCGAAACAGCTCCACGCCAAATCCGTCTTTGTTGGACCACATGACCTGGCCTTTACGTTTATCCGCCGTAGCATCAAGGTATGGCAGGGCTACGGTAATCATTTCTCCAACAGGCAGAGAGATCACTGTCTCGATGAATAGACCATGCTGGCTGTAATTCTTGAGCCGGCCTTCGTAAAATCCATTTTTCGTAGAAAAGAATATTTGTCCTGAATAGGGTGTCCGCGGCTCTATTCTTTTTTCGATGCTTTCCTTTCTCCGGTCATTTAACATACTCGTTTCCTTTCTTTTCCGCATTCAAGACTAAAGATTTTCGAGAACAAATTACCATCGGAAAAATATCGTACCCGACCAAAATGCAATAACCATGCAAAATAATGCATTTGGCTAAAATTATATATTATTGTAGAAATTACAGAGGGTTAAATAGATATTCCGGGCAAGTCGCCTTTGATATTGTGGAAGATGCTATCCAGCATATTAGGTAATCGTTTCCACAATATAGGTAGTTTTTTTCTGTGTATCAAAAGATGAGAATTATGGGTAGAATGTAAATGGGGTCGCATTTCGATCATTGATTAACTACTCGAGCTTAATCACAATAAAATCACGACCCCATTTTTTTATAGGTCTTTTACAAATTGATTGTATGTTTCGGCGGCTTCAGATGCGCGCTGCCGGGCGCATTCAACATCAATCTTAACCTTATTTATGTAAGCATTGATGCAATTTTTATAGTTAGCCAGTTCTGACTCGAATTTTGCCATTTCATCTTCGGAACATCTCCGTTCACTCAGGCAATCAGGTTTGGCAGGTTGCTCACATTGCGGTTCTGGATAACCGTAGCTAATGTTACCTTCCGCATCACAATCACCGTACGCTGAACTCGCCATCAAAAGAATCGCCAAAACTAAAACAGCTGCTTTCATGAAAGCTCCTCACTTTGTCATAGAGTTGTCCACGAGCACCACGAGAAAAATCGCTCTGGGCGACGACAGGCAGGCCCGCGGGGTTGATTAGAAGCCACCTCAAAGTCACCCGTACATATTATATCATCACTCACGGATTGAGTCCATTGCATTAAATCGATTGATTTTTGAGTGCGCTAAAGCTATATTTTTAAAATAAGCTAATTTCTGCAAGGTTCTTCCCATGAATTCACGCAAAGCAAAAAGAGCCGATTTTAAAACGATCATTTCAATCAATGCTTAAAAAAATTATTCCCTTCACGACGGTGTTACTTTTATTTCTGAGCAGTCTTTCTTACGCCGACCAATACGTCGTAACGAAGGTGTTTGACGGCAACACCATCAAGGCGCGCAGTATTCGCAAAGAAATCTTGATAAAGCTTGCCGGTATTGACGCACCGGAAATGAGCATAAAAATGAACGAACCGGGACAACCCTTCAGCAGAAAGGCGCAAAGTTATCTGGCCGACCTGGTCATGAACAAAATGGTTCAGATCAAAGAATTGGGCAGCGACTATTATCGCAGGGTTCTCGGCGTTGTTTATCTGAATGGCAAAAACGTAAATCTCCGGATGGTGCAGGTTGGATTGGCAGAAGTGGACAGAGGGCGGCTACCGAAAGGCTTCGATCCAAAGCCTTACCGCATCGCCGAGTACCATGCACGCAAGGCAAACCGGGGCATGTGGAGTCAGGGAGATGATTATATTTCACCGCAAGAATGGCTCAAACAGCAACATAAAGCCAACTAGAAAATGAAATCAATATCAAAACTCATATGGTTGGCGCTATTGATCGTTGCCTGTGCCACGACATCACAAGATCAACAGGAGTTACTCAAAGATCTCGGCGCCGAATATGGTCAGCTTTTGCGAAAGGGACGCTATGCGGAGGCGGAAGAGGTCGCCAGACATACGTTGATCGTCACAGAACAAAGCTTCGGGCCCGATCATCCGGCGACGGCGCGAGCACTAAATAATTTGGCCGTCGCTAACCAGGCCAGGGGGAAGTATGCCGAAGCTGAAATTCTATACAGACGAAGCCTGGCAATTGACGAAAAGACCTTCGGGAAAAACCATCCATATGTGGTGCAAACCCTGAATAATCTGGCGGCCATATACCAGACCCAGGGCAGGTACGCCGACGCCGAGACGTTTTACATGCAGGCCCTGGAAATTTTGGAACAAACCCTTGGCGAAAATCATCCGGATGTGGCCGTTTCGCTAAAGAATCTGGGGGGATTATATCACGAGAAGAGAGATTTTACCTCGGCCCTGACATACTATACCAAAGCTGCAGCCATCAACCCAGACTACAAATTCAAAATAATCCCGCTGCTGGATGAGCTGGGAAAATGGCAGGACATTATCCAACTCGCGGCTCCGGAAATCAAAAACGAAAATATCAGCCCTTCTCTGCTAGGACCTCTTGCCACCGCTTACCAGCAAACCGGACAAATCCAAGAAGCTGAAGCCGTCATTCGCATTTTAAAAAATGCCGACTACCCTAAGCAATGGCAAAGAGATTATCGCAATTACGTCTTGGCGTATTATTATCTTTGGCATGACAAGACCGATCTTTCCAAAGAATGCCTGCGAAGAATTATGATTCCGCGCTATCTAAAATATGCCCGCACCGCCCCAAAGTTTCAAAAGCTTTTTTCCGATCCGGAGTTTTTAGAGCTGACTGCAAAATAAAAGAAGGCCTTTCTGCCATCATCGTATTCCCAACCAGAAGCACGCCCAAATCAGAACAAATACGAGGATAAATACCGTCACTCTCATTTCTTTGCCCCAAATCTTGGCCGAAATGTGGGCGCTGATGATGGCTATCCCCACAGACATACAAATCATTATCAATATTACCCAAACCTTCATATTTTTGACATCCATCAAAAATCAACATCGGATAAAAACAAAAAAAATGGCGGCTTTTGGCCTGATCACTCAAAATTTTGACCCTTGCAGATAAGATGATCAGCTCCGGTCAGGCAGCTGATTGATTATCATTTCAGTAACTTGGTGGCAAGCTTGGAAATTTCTGCCGTTATTGGTCAAAAAATTGGCAATTTATG
>JASFPE010000399.1:0-5399 GCA_050116155.1 Desulfobacterales bacterium | reverse complement strand
CCACCATCGATATCCTTCAGTGGGCCGATGGACTGCCGAAAACACGCAGCGGTAAAATCATGCGGCGAATCTTAAAGAAGATTGCCGCCGGCGAAGTCGAGGATCTGGGAGATCTTTCAACCATTGCTGACCCTACGGTCATTGACGATCTAATTGCGGAAAGCAAAGATTTGAAGACAGAATAATAATAAAAAGCGATTGCCAAATGCGGTGTATCGATAAACAGGGGAAGTCGTTCGAGGTAGAAAAGTACAGCCTCAAAGACTATACTGCCCTTGAAACCATGTATGTAACCTTTTATCCAAAAGGTAAATTTCAGGGGATGCCCCCGTTGGAAGACAAGGCCAGCCGCAAATGGATCAAAGGGCTCCTTGAAAACGGAGAAAATTATTTGGCCTGGCAGGATGGCATCACCGTGGGACATGTGGTGGTGTTGCCGGATTTTGATCGGTGTGATGCAGAGTATTTGATTTTTGTCAGACACCCGAATCGTGGTCGCGGAATCGGCAGTCAGCTTACGCAGGCGGTTTTGCAACACGCCAAAGATCTCGGTCTGGAAACGATTTGGTTGGTAGTGGGTGCCACCAATTTCCAGGCAATCGGGCTTTATAGAAAGTTCGGTTTCCGGTTTTGCGATCCTGATCTTTCTGAAACCGAACGCAAAATGATACTAGAAATTTGAGATGTCTTATGGCCCTGAAAATCGGTATTGTCAGAGATGATCGATATTTAGAGCATATGCCGGGGCACACCCATCCCGAGCATCCCAGCCGATTGAGGGCCATACACCGCATGTTGGATACCCAATTGCCCTCGGGATACGAGATGATTCAACCCGAACCGGCAACCCTGGAAGTACTGGAACTCATTCACTCCCCCACCTATATAAAAAAAGTTTTACGAACCGCCGATCACAAGTTTACGAGCCTTGCACCAGATACCCCGACCAGTTCAAAATCTTATTTGTCTGCCTGGCTGGCTGTCGGAGGGTGCCTCAAAGCTCTGGAAGCCCTGGTTGCCAGACAGTGCGATATCTGCTTTGCCATGGTCAGGCCCCCGGGCCATCATGCCCTGGTGGATCGCGCGGGCGGTTTTTGTATTTTTAACAATCTGGGCATCACCGCACGCTATGCGATCAAACAATTTGGTTTCAAAAGGATTTTGATTATTGATTGGGACGTCCACCACGGCAACGGTATTCAAGATTTGTTTTATCGGGAAAAAAAAGTTTTGTATTTTTCCACCCATGACATGCTTCTGTATCCATACACCGGAAACCTGGAGGAAACCGGCAAAGGATGGGGCCAGGGTTACACCATAAATATTCCTTTACCACGAGACCTAAATGATGCAGACATTGTGCATCTCTACCGGGACATTCTCACGCCGCTTGTTCAACGATATGCGCCGGATTTGATTTTGATCGTTGCCGGCTTTGACGCGCACCACGAAGATCCCATCGGCCGAATGAGGATCACCGAATCTGCCTTCTCAGATTTGACCCGCTTGCTGCTTCATCTGAGAGCCATGGCAAATGATGCACCCATGCTCTTTGCATTGGAGGGAGGTTACAGTAACAGGGGTCTTTCAAATTCGATTCGCAGTGTTTTGAAGGTCTTGACGACACAGGAGACAACACAAAGATTTGCGAGTAGCAAAACGACCTTGGGTGCACGACTCGTAGCAAAAGCTCATAAAATGCATGCACCCTATGGTGTGTGGACGGACTGATATTTGTTTAGATCACTTTGGAATGCTGGAATACTGGAGCGCACATGATTAAAGCCAAAATACCAGCTGCAAATCCCGACGCCAATCTCAAGTCTTATATGGAAACCTATAATAACTTTCGGTGGGAAAATGTGGTCAAAGAATTCACCTGGCATCAGACCGGCAAAATCAACATCATTTATGAGGCCATTGATCGCTGGGCTCTGGACCCAACCAAACGAGACCAAACGGCGATCATATTTGAAAAAGACAACCACTTAACCAATTTCACCTATGGCGAACTGCAGGACAGATCCAGTCAATGGGCCAATTTCCTTTCTAAATACGGTTATAAAACCGGGGATCGCCTGTTTATTTTTACACCTTCCTGCCCGGAAGCCTATCTGGCAATGTTGGGGGCCTGTCGTCTGGGCGTCATTTTCTGTCATCTTTTTGCATCCACCGGATTTGACGAGCTCGCCCTGCGTCTGGCCAATGCAAAACCTCGCGGCATCATCACGCATCCGGACCTTTTGGAGAGAATTCCGCCGGAGACCAAAGAATCCGTCCAGCATATTTTCCTCATCAGCGGACCGTCACCGAATTTGTTTCCCGAAGAGATCATCATCGAAGGTCTTCCCGACCAAATGCCCAAATCGTTTGAGCCCATTTGGCTCGAACTTACATCACCTCTGTATATGAACTATACGTCCGGATCCACCGGGCCCCCTAAAGGAATTGTTCACGCGCACAAGGATATGATGGGTATTATCCTATCGGCACGATATGTTCTTGATCTTCATGAGGATACGATTTTGTGGGCCGATGCCGATCCGGCATGGGTAACGGGCACGGTATATGGCGTTTTCGGTCCGCTGCTATGCGGTGCAACATCTCTGATTCACGGCAATGAGTTCTCCGCCGCCAACTGGTATTGGACCCTGGAAAAACATCACGTTTCTGTTTGCTATACCACACCGAAAAACCTCATGCGGCTGAAGGCCGCCGGAGATAATCTGCCCACCCGCTATGATTTTTCTGACTTGCGCCATATTCTCACCGTTGGTGCACCTCTGGTGCCTGATCTTTTCTACTGGGTCAAACAGAACTTAAATTTATCTCCTCATGACACCTACTGGATGACGGAAACCGGAATGATTAGCATCGCAAACTATCCATCCATGGACATCAAACCCGGCTCCATCGGCAAACCGCTACCCGGCATTGAAGCAGCGGTGTTGGATGACAACGGAGAACCATTGCCTCCCATGTCGACCGGAGAGCTGGCGTTGAAGGTGGGATGGCCTGCCATGATGACCGATTTGTGGATGGATAATGAGCGCTACCAGGTCTATTTTCGTTTTAAAGACTGGTTTCTAACCGGCGATATCGCCATCAAAGATGATGACGGGTATTATTACCACCAGGGTCGCAATGATGACCTGATTAAAGTCGGTGGTGACAGAGTCATCGGTCCATTTGAGATAGAACTGGTTCTTTGCGGACATCCGGCGGTCAACGAAGCAGCGGTCATTTCTAAAGGTACCGAGCCGGGTGAAGGCATTTCGCATTTAAAAGCCTTTATCACCATCCATCCGAACTATACACCATCGTTGCGGCTCAATCATGAAATTAAGTCCTTTGTCACTGCGAATCTGGCACCCGACGTTGTAGTTAAAGAACTCACATTTCTGGATGAACTTCCCAAAACCCGCAGCGGAAAACTGTTGCGACGGATTTTGCGGGCCCAGGAACTGGGATTGCCGGGTGGAGATGCACTTAAAATGAAAGAATAGTTTAAAAAAATAACCAAACAGCCAAACCACTCGGGGTCAAATACTATTCAGCAACTGATCGATCTGCTCAGCCTTGCCGTCCGCAAGTGCTTTGGGTTTATGGTTGGTGGAAACGCGATCAACCGCCTCGCTGAGAAGATCAGTGAGTTCACTGGCGTTTTCGCGTTCTTCAGTTTTTCTTCTTTCAATAAACGTCGGCGGCATCCAGAGAGATTCCCTAAATCGCTCGGCCGTATGGGGTTGCGCCAGATACAAATCATCGTGTCTGGCAACCTCATTGATAACATCCACTGCAAGATTTGCTTCAGAAAGATCCACCGCTTTGAGAATGTGCTTTGCTCTGCCAATCATTGCATCTGTTAATACCAGCATACGTGTATCATACAGTTCTCCATGCGCAAGATACCCTACATCGTGCACCAGGGTAGACCCGGATTGAAGGGCAAAGACAATGCCTTCATAGGCTTCCATTGCCGCTTGTGCATCGACAAAAAAAGCATCACTGCACCCGGCAGTTCCCCAGCTCGGCAGCTTATAGTATTTGCCCATATCTGCATACATGGCTACGGTTTTATACCATTCGGGTGCGCCATAGCAAACCAGCATCGACTTCATGTCCACCGAAGAGGTGTTGGCGCCATATACAAACCTAGCGGCTTCATTCTTGAGCATCGCAAGAATCAACCCGGCCAGGGATTCTGCGGTTCCCTGAACCACGCCGCCTTCCGGTGTAATCGGAGCTCCGGTACCGCTATTGGCACCGGCTGCAAACATGAATGGAATTTCGTTTTCAGCACAATAAAGCAGCCTTTGCGTGCCGGAATTATCCATCTTCAAAGGTGATATCGGTTCAAGATAGGCCAGGAAAAACGGCCTTTCTTTTAGCTGCGCAGCTCCCCCCGCAACGATAGATGCAATCCGATGAATGCTCTTAATATCCTCGACAGTGGTCAGGGTGGTGACGATGGGCTTGTTGGTATTTTTGACCATTTCGGCAAACACAGCAGGATAGAGTCTATGTTGCTCGACATCCTGGGGAAGCGCCATAGACATCATAAAATCAAATCCCTTTAAACCATCGACCAATCTCACATTGTTTGTCACGTCAGACACCCTTGAATATCGTCGCTCCCCACTTTTACGGTCGATATTATACAAAGCGTCAGATCCCGGTCCAAAATAAGTTTTGCCATCCCTAACCAAAACAGATGATTCACCATCTCTGTCGTACATCTGTATCTCAGCAGGTGCTTTTTCTAAGGCTTCCTCAACCAGATGCTGGGGAATCAGAATCCGGCCTTCTTTATCCTTGGTGGCGCCGGCTTCCAAATATAAAGATTCTGCTTCGGCATGATCCAGTTGGACGCCCGTTTTTTCAAGGACCTCTAAGGTGGCTGCATGTACCCTTTTGGCCTTCTGTGATGAAAGAAAAAATGGCCTCTTCATTCCTCACTCCTTGTTAAATCTTTTGACACGCCAAATGATTTAAACCATAATCTCTGATTATTAAAAATTAATGATGCATAGTGCATACGGACACATTTTTCAACCCAGTATTGTGCTGATCTTTCTGATACCAGCGAATTGGCTAAAGAAATTGAAGATTGATAATCTCGTAAAAAGTAACAAAATCAAACTTTTTCGAGTGTGTTTTGTATTTGGTGTTTAGTGTTTGGTACTCTTACATACCGATATAGAGTCATATATTTCATACGTCATACTAAACACAAAATACGAAACACAAAACACTTGATGAATTCGACTTTTTTTCGAATTCATCAATATTAATATTAAATTATTACAATTGAGGGACGAATGTTAGAAGCAGAAACAATTCCTGTCGATGCCGACAGATTAAGGGTTTCCCCCCAAGAGGTTGGGCGTTATGCCGGT
>JASFPE010000398.1:0-5419 GCA_050116155.1 Desulfobacterales bacterium | reverse complement strand
GTATCCACTGCCGATGTTAATCGTCTTTTCACCCAGGTTCGGTGTAATGAAGCCCGGAATGTTTGAGTGGATGCTTTCCGGGAATCCGTCGTATGACTTCTTGCCAGGATCTACTTGGGTGGTATCATAGACAAATACGCCTTCCCAAAGGGTGCCGCCAGCGGATATGGTCTCCGAGGTGCCCGTGGGAATGATGATGTGGTTTCGGGGAGAAAGAATGGCATAATCGGTTATTTCTGCGGTAAATGGAAATTTTGAATCCGGCCTTCCGGTTAAATTTCGCAATTCAACCCGGTTATTGGTTTCATCATCGACACGTTCATCATAAAAGTAGATGCTGCGGTCAATTGGTTGAACGGAACCTTGAACTTTACCAATTTCAAAGGCAGCGCCATATTTGGGAAAGATTCGCCTGGCCCGATAGGCAACGTAGAGCGTATCTCCTTCCTCAATAGGACTATCGGTACTGCTTTTGGCATCGAGGCGTACCGCGGCACAGACGGTCTCATCGGGGGAAACAAGAAAATTATCTGCGACCTCAAGTTGTATGGTGGTCTCATCGACTCTGGTGTATCCTTGAACTTTCGCACTGTTGCTTAGTTTAATACCTTCAAAGGTGTAAGCATAATTGATTATTGAAAGACGCGGCAGAGTGGTGGGAATGGAATACTCCACCGGCACCTCACCTCTCGGAACCGATAGGGTCAGGGTCTGGCCGGCTGTCTTATCTTGCAGGGAGGTTGACTCATACCAGGGACCGAATATATTGAGATCGAAGGTTTCATTGGGATTTAAGGTATAGGTGATGGTATTCAGATCCTCAACTTTGCCCTTCCAGTCATCAGTATTGCGCAGTTCGCTCAAGCCATAGCGCATCCCGGCTTCGGTCATGTATAATGCCCTGCGGGAATAATTGGGGGTGGCTGAGCTGGTCACCGATGAGGTTAACAGGGACGCCATGACGCCCCCGAGCACGCCAAATATAATCAACACCAGGGCGATATAGGCAATCACATTGCCCTTCTGGGTAGTCAACCATCTGAAAATTTCATTTATTTTCGTTTTGATCGTGATCATTGTATCAATTTTAAGTTTAAACCCCAGGAATACCGTGATCTAAAAGCGTTACGGCAGTGCCCGCAGCCAGTTTCTGGGGTAGATGCGCATGTTGAACGGCCGACCGACATCTTCCAGTGTAAATTCAACATTGATGCCGGCAATTTCCAGGCTGGCGTCTCCGGAGTTATCCAGGTTGGCTTCTTCCCAGGTTAAGTTGAACGAACTAACATCATCCAACAACAGATAGGTGTTGGTGTCGACCCCGATGGTCACTTCGATCGAAATGGTGTCGGCATTTGAATCATATATGATCTTTCGGGTTCCGGGCAGGTCATCGGTGGTATAGGTAACCTCATCGGGTTTGGGATTCGGAGCAGGACCGGGCAGATCAGTAATTTTGCGCAATTCCAGGTTAATCCGATCCAGGGCAAGCTGAGCGCGCATGGCCCCATTGGTGGTTTGTTTGGCGATTAAATACCCCTTGATACCGGTATAGAGAAACATGCTGGTGAATACCCCGATAACACCCAGCAGCACAATCGCCATAATCATCTCGATGAGAATAAAGCCACTGAATTTATGAAATATGTTTCTCATTTCAATACCGTATGAGCGGATCATTCACCGTGCGGCAGTTGGTAAAAATATTGGTCAGTGTTTTGCCGGTGGCCTGCACCGTGACTTTCAGGGTATCGCTGGTTGCCGGAGCCGTAAACACTTCAATTCCAGCGGCATCAAATTCGATATACTGCATCAGGACCCCCGGGCCATAGTCACCGTTATCTTTATTCGCAATAAGCGTAGCCAGGGCATTGGCCGGATCGCTATTCATTTCGGTCACATAGTCGGCGATGATGTGCTCCATGACTTGTACACCCCTGGCTTCATCGCGCACCATTTCAACTGTGCTCCAGCTGTCACTCAGTGCCGTTCCCATGAGATTAATAAAAATTGCACCAAGGATCCCGGCGGCCAGCAGGGTGATGATAATCTCCACCAGAGTGAAACCACGGCATCGGCGATATATGGGTGCCATTCCTCTCATTGAATCAGTCCCGTCTCCGCTGTAACCACAAAAGAACCTGGCGGCGGAGGATCGCTGGCCAGGCTCCAAATGTCAATGGGTGGCCACGGGTTTGGCAGCGGCGTGTTGGTTATGACATCAATATAAGACGTATATGGTCGGCCGTATCGATCAAAAAAAATGGTGAACGGCGTCATTGCCACACCGTTTTGAGTCAAATTCACCCAATCTTGCGTCTCGCCGGGAAACCTGACCATATTGACAGAATCATCCGGATCAAGGAGAGGATTACCCACCGGAATATTCAGACGAAAGCCCCAATACAGATTCTGACCGAGAACGTTGGAGCAGCGAATCCCCCACACCTGATCGCCGTATTTCATGGCCATGCTGTGGATGTAACGGAAATGTGTCCGGACTTTGTCCATTTGTGAGGTCAAATCGGTTTGAGCGGTATTAATGGATCTGCCCAGGACCGTAGCGGCGATGATGCTCATCAGAAGCAAGACCGCGATGATTTCAATTAAGGTGAAACCGTCGTTATTTCGATTTATCGGACCGATCATAAGATACGCTGATAAACAATGGTTTTGCGGGCGGGTACGGTCTTCAGAATCGTCTATGTCACTGAAATTTAGACGAAATTAACGCCTGCACCATCGCATTTAACCATACTCTTATGGTATTATCTTTTGGTGCAAACGTCAATAAAAAGCTGTGGTTTTAGGTAGTTGCGGGAACTTGTCGGCCATATAGATAATGTTATTAGACCCTTAAAAGTTATTATTGTGCTTTTTGTGGCAAGAAAGTTTCCATCCAGCAAGCTTCATCTAAGTTACTACGATATTGGGCAATGAGAAGTCGTTTGATTCTGGCTCGCCCGGATTAGGTAAATAGCCGGGCGTAAAATACCCGTAATCTCCCCTAACGATCCCGCGAACTTTTCGGTTTTATTTTGCGATAACCACAATATCCTGGGGCTTTTCGACGCCTTCGATGTTTCGGCCGATTAATTTTTTACGCTTACCCGTCGTCCGGTAACCCTGATGCAGGGCAGTTTTAAAGGCAGAAGCAGTACACAGGGCCCGCACTTCCTCAATTTTGGTATGTTTTTCAAGCTTGGCCGCCAGGTTGACGGCTTCACCGATAACCGTAACCTCCATGCGGCTGGCATCGCCCACGGCCCCAAAAATGATCTTTCCGGTAGTGACCGCGGCCCCAATTTGCAAAATCGGCCGATGCTGGTCTTTGAGTTCGATGCTCCAGGCATCTGCGGCTTTCATAATATCATCCACGGTTTTCAGCGCATCGGCGGCAAAACTGTTGGAAACCCGGGCGGCACCAAATGTTGCCATTATACCGTCTCCCAGAAATTTATCAATGGTTCCGCCGTGACGCTGGATAATTGGCACCATGCGAGACTGATATTCGGCCAGAATGTAAATCAAGTCATCCGGCTTTATGACAGCAGCCAGGCGCGTAAAACCACGTATATCTATCATGAGAATAGCGGCAACGCGTGTTTCTCCTTTTCCGGTCGTAACTTCCTGCTCTGCGGTGGTAATCTGTTGGGCAATTTCTGGTGAAAAAAATCTGGAAAGATCATGGGCGGCAGCACCTTCGGTCACGGCTTTTATCAAGATCCTACGTGCACGAATGATGGCCACCGCGATGATGGCCGTCACCGTGAGAATCGTAATAATTTTATCAAACTCTGCTCCCCGCAACACGCGATTTGATGTGAGATATTGCACATAATCCCGGGTGATGATTTCCATTCCGCCCGAAGCATAAGTGGCATAGACGGCCAGGGCAGTCCATCCGACAGCAGCCACGATTCCGGCTGCAATGACATAACGGGCTTCAAATCGAAGAGCTCGCAGGGCGATGAAGATAAAGACATAAAGCAATGTCGGCGTTTTTAAATAAAACGAAGGGGGCTGCTGGTACTGGAGGTGAAATGCCCATATCATGCCCAGCAATAAACCCATATCCACGATGACGGAAAGATAAAGCATCGCCGCAGACATACGGCGGCGATACGATATATAGAGCCTTGTGAGGGTCAGCACCAGATACACGGCTAGAAACCAGGGGACCAAGGTAAAGGTTTCAGCGGTAGAAAAGGTTTTTGGCGAAAAAGAATACAGCAGCCCGAATAAGATCACCACCGCCACTTGAAACCAACCCACAAGTCGCTCGCTGGCATTCTGTTGTGATAATATTTCTTTAACAATTCGTTCGGGAAGCCGCTTTGAATCCCTGCTGGTATTATCCGGTTTGATCGATATCGATGTCATGGCATACAACCTTTTTAAAACTGGAATGATGGAATACTGGAACACTGGGCACGCAGTGAAGCTTTAGCGCTATACTGGATTTTTATTACATCACATTGAAAAATATCATGGATCATTATTAAAGATCTGTCGCTTTCGACCTTATTTTCCTGACATATACAAAATATCTGGGCCGTCAATATGCCCGGTGTTTTGGAGAGAAATTTTCACAACTGCCCTGCATCGCTTGAAAAGTCGCGTAATTCTTCCTATACTCAATTCATATTATTCTGGAATACTAAGAAAAACGAAAGCCTCTCGATATGCTTGATTTCTCTCCCGCCAGAGCGGGATCCCGCATATTCATCATCAATCTGTGGGAGCGGCTTCCAGCCGCGATCGAAACGAATTCATCTCATGTCGGTTACTTTATGAGCTCATAAATAAGTCTGCGAGGTATGTGGAGGATAAAGATGATGCCGAAAAAAATTGCGCTAAATCAGATTGCCGAAATTTTAGCCGAGACGTTCAAGCAGGAAGCAGAAATTACGTGTTACCTCGGATCCAATGCCGCAACCCCAACGGCCTCCATCGAAGCCCTGACCGAGGCCATTAAACGGCGAAAGCCAAAGCTGCCGTTTTTAAAAATGGTGCATCTGCTTTTACAGGGCCCGGTGCCATATGTTCAGAAAGGGTTGCAGGATCGAGTCATGGCTTATTCCACTTTTTCAGCAGGAGATGTCCGGCAGGCTGCCAATGAGGGGCGGGCGTATTACCTGCCCTGTACCCTGGCAAATTTGGACAGTTTGATCGGCAAGGGATGCCATTTTGAACCGGATGTAACCCTGTTAAAGGTTTCTCAAAATGAGTTTACCGGTGAATTCAGTTTGGGGTTGTCGGTGGAAGCCTTGCATACAGCCATTGATCATGCAGCGGTGGTCATCGCAGAGCTGGACCCCAGCATGCCGTTTACCCAGGGGCAGAGTGTGGTGGATGCCCAATCCATTGATTACCTGATCGAAGCGGAGGTTCAGCCGGTATACGATTTTGCGGCACC
>JASFPE010000397.1:0-5435 GCA_050116155.1 Desulfobacterales bacterium | reverse complement strand
CCTGACACCTGGTTTATAATGAAAGGAACTGATTATGTCGAAAAAATTTGAGCTGCAACCCACCGACCTTAGATGTATATGCGATCCGAAAGTTTTTCAATTTAAAGACACTTCCCAGGTTGAGCCCCTGGACGAAGTCATCGGCCAGCAAAGAGCCGTGCAGGCCATCGACTTTGGCTTAAACATGAAAAGCCCGGGATATAATATTTTCATAACGGGCATAGAAGGCACCGGTAAATCGACAATTGCAAAAGACATCGTCACCAAGCATGCCCAGGATCTAGCTGCCCCGAATGACTGGTGCATGATCAATAACTTCAAGGATCCGTTTCGGCCTAAAGCCATTTCAGTTCCCTCCGGAAAAGCCAGTCTTTTCAAAAAACAGATGAATAAACTCATCGAAGATTTGAAAAAAAGACTG
Organism: Desulfobacterales bacterium; assembly: GCA_050116155.1. Classification (GTDB taxonomy): domain Bacteria; phylum Desulfobacterota; class Desulfobacteria; order Desulfobacterales; family JAHEIW01. Next base: position 5,014 of record JASFPE010000397.1, on the reverse strand, counting down.
CCAAAAGCCTTTGACAATGAATCGTATCAGGAAAAGCAAACAGAGATTCAAAAAAAATACGGCGAGGCCCAGCGTAAACTTTTCAAGAAATTAGAAAAATCAGCGGAAAAAAAGGACATTCACATCCAACGAACCCAGATCGGCTACCAGACCGTCCCGATCGTCGATGGAAAACCCATCAGTCCGGATGATTTTAAGCAACTTTCTGATGATGTGAAGGCAAAAATCAACGAAAACATGGGAGCCATCCAATCCGAAATGGAATCTACCCTCCGAGAAGTAAATAAAATTAACCAGCAAGCGGAATCCGTTTTGGATACTTTGATGCAGGACGTTACGCTGTATGTTGTAAAATCACGCATGGATGTCTTGAAAAACGAATATCAAGATAGTTCCGATATTCTTTTGTATTTAGATGAGGTTCAGGAAGATATTGTTGAAAACGTGAAACAGTTTATGCCGCCAAAGGCTCAACCGGGCGGAATTGAAGCGCTCTTGCCTCAGCCCCACAAACCTTCTTTCGAAAAATACGAGGTCAATGTTCTGGTGAATCAAGACAAAACGGTAGGGGCGCCGGTTATCGTTGAAACCAATCCCACCTATAACAATGTTTTCGGCCAAATCGAAAAACGCGCCTATATGGGTACGCTGACTACCGATTTTACCATGGTTCAGGCCGGTTCGCTATTGCGCGCCAACGGCGGATATTTGATCATGGAACTGGAGTCGGTTCTCATGAATGCCTTTGTATGGGAAGCACTCAAACGGGCCCTGCAAAACAAACTGCTGTATATCGAAGATATGTTTACGGGTTTGGGATATGGTACCGCCTCTCTTCGTCCACAGCCCATACCATTGGATGTCAAAGTGGTTTTGCTGGGTAGCTACCACCTTTTCCACGTTCTGCAAAATACGGATTCCAGATTCAATAAAATTTTTAAAGTCCGCGCGGATTTCGACCACGAAGTCGAGCGCAACGAAGATACCGTTCAAAAATACGCTCAGTTTATCGCCCGGGTATGTAAAGAAGAAAACCTGCTGGCCTTCGCGCCGGAAGGGGTGGCAGCCATCGTCGAGTTTGGCGAAAAATACATCGCGCGCAAAAACAAGCTTTCCCTGCGCTTCGGACCGATTGTCGGCATTATTAAAGAAGCCGATTACTGGGCCCGCAAAAACGATGAGTCGCTGGTTACGGCCCAATGGGTAATCAAGGCCTTCAATGAATACCGCTTCCGCTACAATCTGTATGAGGAAAAAACCCATGAGTCGTATGCCGAGGACACCATTTTAATCGACGTCAGCGGCCAAACCATCGGACAGGTCAATGCCCTGGCTGTTTACCAAATCGGTGATTTCTCCTTCGGGCGTCCCTCCCGAATTACGGCCGAAACCTTCATGGGAAAAGCGGGGGTGATCAATATCGAGCGTGAAGCCAAACTCAGCGGCAGCACCCATGACAAAGGCGTTTTAATACTTTCCGGATATTTGGGAAGAACATTTGCCCAGAGCTACCCGCTGAGCCTGTCCATCAGCATCACCTTTGAGCAAAGCTACGGCGGCATTGATGGAGACAGTGCCTCTTCCACCGAGCTGTATGCGATTTTGTCCAGCCTTTCGGGATCTCCCATAGATCAGGGTATTGCCGTTACCGGATCCGTCAATCAGAAAGGAGAAATCCAGGCCATCGGCGGGGTCAATCAAAAAATTGAAGGCTTTTTCGAAGTCTGCAAAACCAAGGGGCTGACCGGCAAGCAGGGCGTGCTCATTCCCCGGGCGAATGTAAAAAATCTGATGCTGAAAAAAGAAGTCATCGATGCCGTAAAAGATGGAAAATTTCATATTTACCGGGTCGCAACGGTGGAGGAAGGCATTGAAATATTAACCGGCAAACCGGTTGGCAAACCCGATGAAGACGGAAATTATCCGGATGAAACCGTTTACGGAGAGGTCCAGCAAAAGCTCAAGAAATATTTAGAGAAATCCATGAATCTCAAAAAGGAATTCGGAGCAGATAGTAATAATAATGAAGAGTAATCAGCCCTGACTGGAGGATTAGACTTTGATGATTCATAGGAGATTAATTAGTTTGGGCTTTATCAAATTCTAAAATCTCAAATTACAAGCACCAAATAACAAATAAATCTCAAATTCTAAATTCCAATTACCAAAACTTCTTATTCCACATTTGTAGGATTGGTAACTTTTAAATTTCTTTGTCATTTCAATTTGAGCAACCAAATACAATGATCAAAACGTTTTGAATTTTGGTAATTGCGATTTATTTGAGATTTGGGATTTGTTATTTGGGATTTGTAATAACCCCAGAATTATTTTACCATTTAAGGCCAATCCGACTCCGGATTGAACTGCCAAAAGAGCTATAATTGCTATGACAAACAAACGGGGCACCCTGGGAACATTTGCCGGCGTCTTCACTCCCAGCATTCTGACCATCCTCGGTATCATCCTTTTTCTGCGCCTGGGTTTTGTGGTTGGCAGTGCCGGCCTGGGTCGCGCGCTGTTGATTCTGTGCCTGGCCAACGGCATATCGATGTTAACCAGCGTGTCGCTGTCCGCCATTGCCACCAACCTCAAGGTCAAAGGCGGCGGTGACTACTATCTGATTTCCCGAACCCTGGGCCTTGAGTTTGGCGGTGCCATCGGGATTGTCCTGTTTCTGGCGCAATCCGTATCTATTGCGTTTTACTGTATCGGCTTCGGCGAGGTGACGGCCACGCTGATACCCATCAAATTTAATGCTCTGCCCCAGCTTATCGCCGCCTTTGCCGTTGCCTTTTTGTTTATCTTCGCCTGGCTGGGGGCCGACTGGGCCACACGTTTCCAGTATGTCGTCATGAGTATTCTGGCGGCGGCCATCGCCTCGTTTTTTATCGGCGGCCTGATCAAATGGGACACTACCCTGCTTTATCAGAACTGGAATCCATCGGGTTCAAATTTTAATTTCTGGGTGATCTTTGCCATATTTTTTCCGGCCGTCACCGGATTCACCCAGGGGGTCAGCATGTCCGGCGATTTAAAAGATGCCGGCAAAAGTCTGCCCCTGGGTACCTTTGCCGCCGTGGGATTATCCATCGTGGTTTACTTCTTTTCCGCCGTCCTGTTTGCCGCCACTTTGCCGGCTGAAACCATGATCGGCGACTATGGCGCCATGAAGCAGGTGGCCTATGTTGCTTTCCTGATCATCGCCGGCGTGATTGCCGCCACCCTGTCTTCGGCCATGGCATCATTTTTGGGGGCTCCCCGTATTTTGCAATCACTGGCCGCCGATCGCATCTTTCCGGTTTTAAAGCCTTTTGCCAAAGGCTCGGGGCCCACCGAAAATCCGCGCCGCGCCGTATTGCTGTCAGCCGGGATTGCATTCGCCACCATCGGGCTGGGCAAGCTCAACCTGATTGCGCCGGTGGTATCTATGTTCTTTTTGATTTCCTATGGTCTGTTGAACTACGCCACCTATTTCGAGGCCCGCTCGGCGAGCCCCTCATTTCGACCGCGATTTCGCTATTTCAATAAGTGGTTGAGTTTAGCCGGCGGGCTGGCGTGTCTGGGTGCCATGCTGGCCATCGATTTTGCGGCCGGTGCCATTGCCCTGGCCATTTTGCTGGCCATCTTCCAGTACCTCAAACGCACGTCCGGTCCCTCCCGTTGGGCAGACAGCCAGCGTTCCTATCATCACCAGAGCGTCCGCGAACATTTGCTGGCCGCGGCGCATGAACCCGCGCATCCCCGCTACTGGCGCCCCCAGATTCTGGCGTTTTCGGACAATCCTGAAAGACGCTCGGAACTGCTGAGATTTGCTTCCTGGATCGAAGGCGGCAGCGGTTTAACCACGCTGGTTCGCATCCTGGAGGGCGAAGACCTTAAGATGCGCAAACTCAAAGTCGAGGCCGAAGCGGAATTGCAGCAGGATATTGCCAGTCATAGCTCCAATGCGTTTCCGTTGGTCATTGCTGCTCCCAATCTTAAGGTTGGCATTCAAACCCTGATTCAGTCGTACGGCATCGGTTCCATTAAGGCCAACACCATTCTGCTCAACTGGCGCGGGCAGTCCCCCAAAAAAATCATCGGCCTGCACGATCAGCGCTTCGGCCTCAATCTGCGCACGGTATTTACGCAGGGTTGTAATATTGTTGTTCTGGACGTCAAGCCGGATAAATGGGAGGCGCTGGATGATAGTGCCGGCGAAAAACTCAGTATTGATGTCTGGTGGTGGGGAGATGCCACCAGTCGTCTGATGCTGTTGCTGGCGTATCTGGTCACCCGAAACGATAAATGGAGCGATGCCAGAATCAGACTGCTGGCTGTAAGAAATAATGATGAATCCAGTCTATCGATCGAAGATCTTCAAACCATGTTAGATGATGTGCGCATTCAAGCGGAGCCGCACGTGATCGAAAATCCGGATGCCGAATCCATCATCGAATATTCCGCCGATGCATCCTTGGTTTTTCTTCCCTTCCGTATCAAAGCCAATCAGGTGGTGGATCCCTTCGAAGGTTCCATGGATGAGCTTCTCTTTCTTTTGCCTGTGGTGGCCATGGTTCTGGCGGCCGAGGACATCGAACTCGATGCCGAACCCGAAGAAGGCCAGGCCGCCGAAATGGCCGCCGCTTTGGATGCCGTTGAAGATGCGAAGAAAAGCGCGGATAAGGCTGCTAAAGAAGCCGCCGATGCCGCCGATGCCGCCGAAAAGGCCAAAGAAAAACTCAAAGATATAAAACCTGATGCAAGTGAGGAAGACAAAGCCCTGCTAGAAAAAGAAATCCAGGAAACCAAAAAGCGGGCCGAAAAAGCCTCTCGCAAAGCCGCCAAAGCCGTTGCCAAAGCAAAGCTTGCCGCCGAAGAAGCCGAAGCCCAGGGCGCCCTTCCAGGCAATGATGAAGAAGACCCCTCAGACTCCTCATAACCGAATAATGATTTTTTTCGCCGCAGAGGCGCTCGCCTCGCCCTCGGTCATGACAGAAGACTATAGATATCTCTTCATAAGCTGAGCGAT
>JASFPE010000396.1:0-5443 GCA_050116155.1 Desulfobacterales bacterium | reverse complement strand
CCTTTTCAGCAAAGAATACTTTTAAAAATTCCACAAGCATGACCAGGGAAAGCAGAAAACAGCCTAGAGCAACACCGTATGTAAACGGGTAATATATAATAAGAAGGGTTTCAGTCACCTCGCCCGTTTTCCAGAGTGTGGTCGCATATTTGGAAATTTGCCAGCCGGCAATGGCAAAGAAAGCCATGCAGACAATAAAATTGAAACCATTGAGAATTTTTTGGGTTCCATCGGAAAATCGATTCACCAAGACATCAACGGCGGTATGCCCTTTTTTCATCTGGGTGTAACCCAATGCAAAAGCGGTTACAATGGCACCAAAGAACCCCATGAGTTCGTAGGTTCCCTTGATAGGGATCCACACAATTCGTGATACGATGTTTGCGCAGGTTACCAGTATCATTGCCGCCATGCAAATACCGGCAAACCAGATGAACACCAGGTTTAATATTCGATTAATTTTTTGTAAAACCACCATGCCACGTCTCTTTTTCCGTACACACGGAAGTCGTAGTGTAAAATTTTGAAACAATGATCAAAGCGGACTGCGGAGGCACCCCCCCACAATCCGCTTTGCGAATCGGTTTTGGTGTTACTTAGAATGCTTTTTGATCAGCATTTTCATGTCTCTGACGATGGCATCGGCCGGCAGTCCCTTGCCCTTAGCCCTGGCTATCCATTTATCCGTAAGCGTTTGAAGTTTAGCATCCCACTTTGCCTTTTCAGCACTGGAAAGCTTAATAACTTCGACACCTTGTGTCTTTACCGACCAGTCCATCGCCTCTTTGACATGATTATCCATATAATTGCCCGTCCACTCCGACTGCTCGATTCTCAGATCTTCCATAATCTTTTGAATATCTTGGGGCAACTTTTTCCAGCTATCCCGGTTCATTACGACGGCGAAAGGATAGATAACCGTATCCGTCTGGGTCACATATTTACAGGTTTCTGCAAATTTGAAGTCCTTCATAACTTCCAGGGAAGAATAGAGACCTTTGACCACACCTTTTTGCAGGGCCTCAACGGTCTGCGGCATGGGCATTCCGACCGGATTGGCTCCCCAGGCACCGAGAATTTGGGCAGCCCCGCCGGATGCTCTCAAATCGAGTCCCTTAATATCAACCAAAGTTCTGACGGGCACCTTTGACATGATATTGGTGGGTGCCGTGGTAAACATGGCCAATACTTTCACCTGTTTGAACTCATCCGGTTGGTATTTATACCACAAATCCCACAGCATCAAACTACCGACCCTGGCGTTGGGTATGCCAATCGGCAAACTGGTCGCATTCGTAACAATAAAACGACCCGGCTGATACGCCATGCACAAATTACCAATATCAGCTTGTCCCGCAATGACGCCGTCCATCATGTTTTTAGCACCGAGCAGCGTACCGCCCGGAAAGGTATTCACGGCAACTTTTCCGCCGCTTCGTTTTTCAACTTCCTGTTTCCATCTTTCCATTTGCACGCATGGAAAAGTTGGTGCCGGTGGAAAGTTGGCATAGGTCAGGGTGATCTCGGCCGCTATCACGGGAGTTGGCGCAAGCGTGATTGCCGTAATGGTGAGTACAAAGATTCCTAAAATTATTAAGCCTAGTTGTTTCATACCTTTACCCCCTTTCTCATGTTTGGGTGTTAATGGTTCCAGTGTTGCATATGAACACGCTTTGCCTGATAATTTCAAGCGATTTTTCTTTTGACACCTTTGACGCAACGATGATTCTCTATCATTTCATTATTCTTCGATAATGCATTCCTCCCTATCATCTTTACCCGGTTCCTGTCCACACAGATCTAACCCCCTTTTTTCTTTGATAGCAGCCAAAACTCGCTCTGGCGTGATCGGAAGATCCTTGATACGCACTCCGATGGCATCATATATCGCATTGGCAACAGCCGGAGCAGTAGGTACGCATCCCGGTTCTCCAATACCCTTGGCACCAAAGGGACCATCGTTGTCATAAGTTTCAAGAACCGGAGCCTGAATGGGGATCACATCTTTGGCAGTTAATATCTTATAATCCCTGAAATTTGGATTCATATTTTCGCCTTTTTCAACAACTACCTCTTCGGTCAGGGCATATCCGATGCCCATCATCACACCGCCATACACCTGTCCCTCCAGAAGCAGGGGATTAATCGCCTTGCCGACATCATGAGCAGCGACGTAGTTTAGGATTTTAACTTTGCCGGTCTCTTCATCCACTTTGACCCTAACGCCATGGGTTCCGAAGGTATAGGTCATGGACATATTTCCCCGAAAATCCTTTCCCATATTCTCATTGGCAGGATCATAGAAGTATTCGGCCATCAGCATCTGCCCACCGTGGCTGAAATGGGATTTTCTGAGAAGCTTTGCAATCTCGATTGATTTTTCCGGATCCTCCCGATGCACGATGCAGCGATCGCGAAGTAACAGTTTTTCTAAAGGAGTCTCTAACTGTTTGGCACCCAGCTCGAGCAGACGGGATCTTATTTTCCTGGCAGCTCCTAGTGCGGCATTGCCGGCGACAAATGTCGTCCGGCTCGCATGGGCGCCCACGTCCCATGGGCAGACATCCGTGTCCGAGTGAATCACATGAATATCTTCGATTTGAAGACCGAGTTCTTCAGCCACAATTTGAGCGATGACCGTGTCAGAGCCCTGTCCCATGTCGGTGGCTCCGGTGAAGAGATCTATTTTCCCGAAGTCATCCATTTTAATAATAGTTCCGCAACCATCGGATTTATAAACCCGGGCCCCGCCGCCAACATGAATCAGAGATGCAAGGCCGACGCCTTCGCCGCTGTTCTTGGGTTTATTCCAATCAAGTGTCTTTCTGACTGCATCCATGCATTCTTCAAGGCCGCAGGTGGTGATACGCAAACCCTGGGTGGAGACGTCACCGGATTTATTCGCATTGATCCGACGGAATTCAATTGGGTCAATCCCGGCTTTTTCCGCCAGCATATCCATCGTACTTTCGATGGCATACGTTGCCTGGGGATTGCCATATCCCCGCATAGCCTGGGCATAGGTGTTGTTGGTATACACGCACCTGGCCTCGTAGCGCACGTTAGGTACACGATAAAGAGACGTAATCGGCATCATCATCACCGAAGGCGTGGTGGCCCCCCAGGAAGTGTAAGCTCCGTTGTCCAGGATCATGGAAATATCCCTGAATAAAAGCTTACCGTTATCATCGCAGCCCTGTGAAATATTCGTGATGGTGGGTTGACGGGTTGAGGTGGCAATAAATTCTTCGGTGCGATCAAATTCGATTTTCACGGGCCTGCGTGCATGATAGGATAGAAGTATAGATATATATTCGTATGCGTAAGTATCCAGTTTGCTCCCGAAACCGCCACCTATTACCGGTTTGATCACTCGTACTCTCTTATCCTTCAGTCCCATGACTTTGAGCGCATCTAAAAAATCCTTTTGTGCCAGGGACGGAATTTGAGTGTTCGAATAAATAGTCAAATTGTTCGCTGGATCAAACTCGGCAATCGCGCCGCTTGCTCCCAGGCAGCAATGGGTTACCCAGGTTGTACTGAAACGATCTTCCACGATATAAACGGCTTCTTTCCTGGCAGCCTCGACATCTCCATAATGCAGCTTCCACGGCATTCGGAGCACATTGGTTTTGTGTTCCTCATGGACTAAAGGCGCGCCTTCTTTAATGGCCTCTTCAGGATCAAAAATCCCGGGCAGTGGCTCATAAATCACCTCGATGCGATTCAAAGCCGCTTCGGCCGTTTCAGGATCTACGGCTGCTACGGCTGCAACCTCATCCCGGTAAGAACACACTTTTCCTTTTTTTAACGGTCGATTATCTTTGTAAACACCCATTTTTATGTCGGGAATATCCTCGCCGGTTAAAATACAACGAACTCCCGGAATTTGTTTGGCTTTTGTGGTATCGATACTGACGATTTTGGCATGCGGAAATTTACTGTAAAGAATCTTTCCGTAAAGCATGCCGGGCAATTTGAGATCCTGAATATATCGGGCACGTCCCGTTGCCTTATCGACAGCGTCGATCTTCGGTACCCGTTTTCCAACTGAAGATAATGACGACATCAGTTTTTCTCCTTAATTTGTAATGGTACAAATTTAGATTCCAGCTTTCGAGAGTTTGTCATAATTCAAAAAAGCGTTCCATCTGCGCCTGTCATGCCGGACTTGATTCGGCATCCAGCAGCGCAATATTCGGAAAAACCCCTGGTTTCCGGGTCAAGCCCGGAATGACATGTATGATAATAATTATGTAGAGTGGCCCTCTGCTTGATTTGGCGAAGCATAAGCGAAGACGGATGCCCGCTTTGCTTCATCTTTTTTAATTAAATAATAAAATTTAATAACTTTAGTCATTTTAGTTCACTTTAAACTTTAGCTCACTTTCAGGTGTGAGCATTTTAGACCGACTGGCAATGCGGCCATTGAGCATTAGATAGGGTAATGAAACAGTTTCTACTCTCCGCGATCACCCTCCTCTGTCTTATATGCCACTACACGCGGCTGTTCTGCTTCGGAACCACTAACCGCCTTGATGGAATCGATGATTTGGACATAACCGGTGCACCGACAAATATTGCCGGCAATGGACTCTTTGATTTCTTCTTCGTTAGCATTGGGATTCGCATCCAGCAGTGCTTTGGCCGACAAAATCATGCCGGGCGAGCAAAACCCGCACTGAATACCACCATTGTCAACAAATGCTTGTTGGATCGGGTGCAGCGTTCCATCGGCAGACGCCAGACCCTCAATGGTCAACAATTCCTTTCCGTCTATCTCCACCGCCAGATAAAGGCATGAATTTACAGCAAGACCGTCGACAATGACCGTACAGGCCCCACATTCCCCGCTGCCGCAACCTTCCTTGGTTCCGGTGTAACCCAATTCCTCCCGAATCAGATGCAACAAGGTCCAGTGGTCCTCGATTACCATATTCATTTTATTGCCATTGAAGAAAAAAGCTATTTCTCGTGACATTTGTCATCTCTCCTACTAAAGAATTCGGAATGCGGAATGCGGAAACTTTATTTTGATTTTTTGCCAATTTTCGTAAAAATAGCAACCAATTCGTCCGCTTCTACAAGTAATTCCTCTAAGAGTTTGCCTTTCGCAATTCCCGATTCCTTTAAAATCTCTAACCAGTAAAGTGATTCGTCTAAATCTTTATCCTTCATTCTCCATCACTTTCACATTTCGTATTCCCACTTCCGCATTCATCTTTCCGCATTCCGACTTCCGACTTCCGCATTCCTCGAGGCCCTCTCGAGGGCCCTGAGCCCCATCCTTTTAACAAGAACTCCAACCATTTCTCGCCGGTACCAGGCCACTCCCCGGATGCTATCGCGAACTTTAGACTCCTCACCTGCAATTTTTCCGGATTGCGTCAGATTCTTCTCATTGACGACTTTTCCGACAAGGTACTTCTCGGCCTGGAGGGCC
>JASFPE010000395.1:0-5454 GCA_050116155.1 Desulfobacterales bacterium | reverse complement strand
TAACTCTTCGATGAAAAAGGGGATGCCTTCTGTTTTTTCAAGGATGAACTCCTCAAGGTTCCTGTCAAGCTCCTCCGTGCGAAGGAGATGATAGACCATCATGAGGCTTTCCCGGTTGGAAAGCCGATTCAAGGTTAACTGATTGTGATAGGATTTGGCGCCCCAGATGTGGACAAATTCCGGGCGGTAGGTGAATATCAACAAGACCCTTGCCCCCGGTATGCTCTCTAAAACATATTTCAATACCTCCTCTGAACTTTTATCCACCCAGTGAAGGTCCTCATAGGCCAGAATCAGAGGCCGGATTTCCGAACCCTTAAGGACAATTTGCTTTAATGCTTCAATAATCCGATCTTTTTTCTCCTCAGGACTCATAGATATCTTATCGATACCACTGTCTTTGACAGACAATAGCTCCAGGAAACAGGGGAGGGTTGAACCTTCATCTGCCCCTACGATTTGGATTCCTTTTTTCACTTTTTCCCTGATATCCGAATCGCTATCTCCTTCTCTGATATCAAAGTTTGCCTTCAGTATGTCTATGAATAAGTGATAGGGTACGCCCTTACTATATGACAGGCACTTTCCCTCCAAAAAAGTCACATCTTCACTGGAGACAGCCTTTCTGAACTCATATAGAAGTCTAGATTTGCCAATTCCGGCCTCTGCCATAATGGAAAACGCCTGCCCACGGCCCGCCTTGGACCGCTCAAAACCATCGAGTAAAAGCTCAAGCTCCCGTTCCCTTCCCACGAAGGGGGTCAGCCCCCGGTGGGCGCTGACATCAAACCTGGTTCTTCTGGTGCTGGGTGCAATTACACGGTAGGCATTAATCGGTTCTTCTTTACCTTTAACTTCCCGTTGACCCAAAGCCTCAAAGCTAAATAAACCTTCTGCGAGTTTGAATGTCTCCTCTGTAATATAGGTTGTGCCGGGTTGGGCCTGTCCTTCCATTCTGGAGGCCAGATTTACCGTATCTCCGACTGCCTTGAACTCTACTCTGAGGTCGTTGCCCACAGTACCAACTACCACCGCTCCGGTATGGATACCGATCCGCATTTTAACAGGTGGAATATCCTTTTTTTCCTGCTTCAATTGGTCACTGAATTTTACCATTTCCCGGTGAATGGCAAGGCTTGATCGAATCGCCCGTTGAGATGCATCCTCCAAAGCAATGGGAGCTCCGAATAGAGCCATAATTCCATCACCGGTCATCTCGTTGACCGTGCCTTCGTAATCGTGAACTTTGTGAATCAGGATCTCGTAAACCTGATCCATGATAGAATATGCTTCTTCAGGGCCCAGCTTCTCCGTAAAAGATGTAAAAGCCTCCATATCGCAGAACATCACTGTGACGTGTTTACGTTCTCCTTCGATTCTGTCTCTCTGAGAAAGAATCTTCTCAGTAAGGCCTTTAGGTAAGTAGCGTTGAATTTTGGTTAGCTTTTCATCGAAAGAAAGGTCTTTAGGTGGGATTGTTTTAGGCTTTCTCAGATCATAAGCGCACTCCTGACAGAATTTCCCTGTTGCAGGTGTTATTGCCCCGCAATTCGGGCAATGAAATTCCATGGGACTTGCACACTCTATACAAAACTTAGCGTTATCTGGATTTTCAAACTGGCACTTTGGGCATTTCATTTTCATGCCCTCCAGCTATGATTTAAGCCCTTTGAATCATTGAGAGGGGATTTCGGTTGTTTTACGGGAAATATCGTAATTAGGGCTTCGTGTCAATTGTATGCATACCCTATATCTTGTGGTTTGGTGACTAAAAGGATTTTTGGGATATATTTACAGAAAACCAAATATCCGCCGAATACATGTATAAATTGAGATAATCGGTAAAACCGTAAAAATTCATATATTTAAGTAGTATCCTAATGATATTTAACTTTTTTTGGAAGTTACCGTTTGAAACGACGAGATTTGCTGTATCAATTTTTTAGTATTACACTTTGGGCAACCATATTTTTTCTTATCATAGTCGGAAATAGAAAGTACCACGGTAAATAATTTTTTGCATTTCTCACAGTAGAACTCATACGTTGGCATGTTACGCCTCCTCCTTATAAGCAATTTCCACATCTTCCTTTTTGGAGTGTGGATATTCCATCACAAGGCCCGGTTTCAAAATTTAAATTTTCCTGGCTATTTGTGCTCAACAAGTTGACTCGAAGAAACACTTGTGGGAACTCCCTCATAAGGAGTCCTTCTTGTTGAGCGATGGGCCTGAACTTCCTTCATCGTTTTCAAGACCTCAATGCTGCTTTTTAATCCTTTAGCATACCTGGCCATGTTTATAGCCCCGCCAGCTATTTGAGCCAGCGCCTGAACAAAATTTACATCATTCAAGGAGAACTCCCAGGGTTCAGATGTATAAACGCGCACGGCCCCCAATAAATTGCCCCCTACAATGATTGGCACCGAGAGTATGGAAGAGATCCCTTCTTTCTGAGCTTCTTTAGGATACTGGATTCTGGGATCATCCATAACATCATATATCGCCACTGGTCCATCTTCCAACGATTGGGCAATGGAGCGCAATGCACTTACAGGGCCTTTGTTTAAATACTCATCACTCAAACCGAATGAAGTGGCCAGCTCCAGTTCATTTGTTTTCCGATTGAACAGAAACAAAGAGCAGCCCTTAACATTCAAAGCCGTTTTGATGCTTTCTACCGTCATTAAAGCAATCTCTTCCGGGTCTTTGGAGTGAGATATTGCCATAGCGACCTTAAGCATTGTCTCATAATTGATAATTTGCTTTTCCATGATTTTTCTCCTTTTATTTTTTTTTAAATGTTAAAGTGAAGTTAACCAGTTATCTCCAATTTTTTCTTCATAGTATCGCAACAATTTTTAAGCCATGTAAAGCACTTCAATCTCTCTAAATTTATCGTATGAACTTTTCATAGGCGTTCTCTATAAGCATTTTTATCATGGCAATACATGAGGCGATTGTTACGCTTGGTGTCGGTGATGACGATGGCGGCAAGCTTACGTTCAAAACCCTTTTCTACCATGATGGCTCCCCCCATAGTCAAGGTTTCAAAAACAGCAAATTAATTTGTGGAATATTCGCAGGAGAACAGAGTGCAGATAAAATCCAGATTCAATTCAATAAATAGAGAAACGATTCGGGTCATTATGAATAGGATCAGAATTATTATTTATACTTATACCCAAATGGATGGGTTTAAGTCAATCAATTTTAGAATTCCGGCAGGTGGCAATTTCTTAACAAAAAACCAAATATCACTCAAGTTGTCATATATTTAGATAATCAAATTTGGAAAAATAAAAAGGGCAAATCCATGTTTTAGATTCACCCTTGTGAGCCGTGATTAAAAACTGATATTCAAAATGGTTTTTGAATAAATATAGGCCGAATCATGGTGGCAGCGGTGCGTTAGCGAGGAAATTATTTCGGCGTTGCAGTAGTGCCCGGCTAACGCAAGGTACGGGCGAACGCTCTGATGTCCTCAATCAGCAATGCTGGCTGCTCCAACGCTGCAAAGTGGCCGCCGTGCGGCATCTCGGTCCAGCGTGCGATGTTGTAGACGCGCTCTGCGTAGGATCGGGGCGGCCAAGAGAGAATTTCGGCCGGGAACAGGGCCGCGGCTGTCGGGACCTCTACACGAAGGCCGTCCGGCGAAAGCAGGCGGCCGCCTTCCTCGCGCCGGCCATAGTAAATCCATGACGCGGTGTTGAAGGTCCTGGTGACCAGATAGACCATGATGTTTGTCAACAACAGGTCCTTGGTGTATACGCTCTCGATGTTGTGGCCCTCGGTGTCCGACCACGAGTTGAATTTCTCGATGATCCAGGCAGCGACGCCAACGGGGCTGTCCATCATTGCGTAGCTCAAGGTCTGCGGTTTGGTCGCCTGCTGGGTCCGGTAGCCGTCCTCCATAAGTTGTTCGCGCTCGAATTCTGCGGCCCAGGCCTCTTCCTCCGGGCCCTGCGGGCTATCGGGATGGCGCATCGTCATGATGTTGATGTGGATAGCGCGGCAGACTGGTGCGTGGTCGAACCCGAGCCAGCTCGAAATGGCGCCGCCCCAGTCACCGCCCTGAGCCAGGTAGCCGTCGTATCCCAGCACCTCGGTCATCAAGGTGTTGAAAAGATCCGCTATCTTGCGGGGTCCGATCGGGCGTGGTGGGCGGCCCGAAAATCCAAACCCGGGCAATGACGGTGCGATGACATCGAAAGCATCGTCCACATTGCCGCCAAAGCGTTCCGGATGGGCCAGTGGTTCGATGATGTCGAGGAATTCAACGATCGTACCGGGCCAGCCATGGCTGATGATCAAGGGCAGGGGCGCAGGCCCGCTGCCCTTCTCGTGAATGAAGTGCAGGTCGATACCGTCGACGGGGGCAATGTAGTGAGAAAACCGGTTGATGGCCGCTTCGTGGGTGCGCCAATCGTATTCATCCAGCCAGTACGCACAAAGCTCCTTCATGTAATCAAGATTAGTGCCGTAAGCCCAACCACCATCATCTGGCATCTCGTGCCAGGGATATTCCGCGACCCGGGCGCGGATGTGATCGAGGGTCTTGTCAGGGACGTCGATGTGAAACGGATGAATCATGTCCGAACCTCTTCGTTTGAATTATTATAGCTTCAATTATTTTAGCAGTTACATTGAGAATAACCAAAAAATAGCAAAAATTCATCTATGTCAACGATATCCACATAAAAACCGGATACCATAAACATAATGTATGTTGGATATCTTGAAAAAATAAATTTCTGAGATAGTTGGTTTTATAGAAAATATCGGTATTCTCCAGTTATAGCAGAAGTCTAATCGGGCAGCCCTGCCATGCGAAGGGCTTCGATTATATTATCAACTGTCGTGTGATCTGCCGCGGGGATCATTTCTCTTATTAATTTTAAAGAGAATCCAGGACTTATCCTCAAGATTTCTTCCACTTCAGACTGGCACTCTTCTTTGCGGCCAGCTATTCCATAAAGGGTTGCTAAAGCCAAGTGTATTCCTATAAAATCGGGATTACGAATGAGGCCCCGATGAAGAATTTCAATGGCATCTTCATAACGCTCTTTGAAGATGTATGCTACGCCTAAGATATAGAAATACCATGCATGATGATGGGGGTTAAGTTGCATCGCTTTTTTCACGAGCGCAATGCCTTTATCGTGATCTTCAGCCCAGATCAAAACTTCCCCCAATCCTGCAAGCCCGTCAGCATAATTTGGATCGAGGGCAATGGCTTTTTCTCTCTCCGTCCTGGCGCGTTCAAGATCTTGTCTGTATAGATAGATATCTCCTAATATGCGGTGAGCCTCGGGAAGTGAATCATCCATGGCAATTGCTTTTTGTGCCAGCTCAAAAGCCCGTTCAATAGACTTTGGATCCTGGCTCCATCCTTGAGTCCATTCATGCAAGTAGGTAAGAGCCAAGCGCGAATAGGCCAACGAATAATCAGGATC
>JASFPE010000394.1:0-5472 GCA_050116155.1 Desulfobacterales bacterium | reverse complement strand
ATAGGAATCCGGTCATTGGCTGAAAGCTGACATGGAAAAATTCAGCACCGAGGACGCAATTGCCTTTCATAAAAAATACTATAACCCTACAAACGCCGTTTGTGTTCTGGTGGGTGATGTGACGGTGGCATCTGCTAAAAAGTTGGCTGAAACTTATTTTGAGCGCTATCCAGCTGGAAATCTTTCGCCTGAAACGGTGACGCGGGAACCGGAGCAACAGGGCCCGCGTAAGAGTATCCGATTTTTAAAGGGTGCCCGAACGCCGCTCGTCCGGATTGCTTTTCATGGGGCTACCATGGGGACCAAGGATTTTTATGCCCTGGATGCCATGACGATGATTCTAAGTCAGGGGCGTAGCGCCCGCATGACCCAAAACATTGTCAACAAAGGCCTTGCTGTCGAGGCTTGGGCCTATAACCCGGACAATCGATACGGCGGTATGGTTATCCTGGGGGGTTCGCCCGATGAACCGCGAGCGGTGAAAAAAGAAGACATCACCGAAGATGAAAAACGTCAGGCCTATCGTCAGGCCTGCGAGGAGCTTGAAGCCATATTGATGGCTGAAGTGGAAAAGATGAAGACCGAATTGGTCTCCGAGCATGAGCTGAGGCGCATCAAAATTCTTAACCAGCGTGAATTTATCGAAAGTATGCGCAGCAACGATAGGCTGGCCAGAACCCTGGCAACACTTGAGGTTCAGACGGGCTGGCGCTATTTAACCGACTACCTGGCCAAAATGGAAGCGGTTACACCGGATGACATCCGCAATGCCGCCAGAAAATTCATCCGCACCGATAATCAAACCAGTGTGTATGTCATCCCCGGGGGTCAGCCCGATCGGCCGCCCGTGAATTATGTCGAAGTCCGTTCGATTAGCGGCAGTGCGGCCGCCAGAACGGTTCATCAAGGTAAATTTGATAACAATTCGATTTATCCAACACCGTCGGGTTGGAAACATCCCCTTTCGTTTCATCGGCATCCCCAAAAAATTAGATACCCCCGGGCAGAAATGTTTGATGTGGCAGATACTCCGGTCTTTTATTTGTCCGATACAGAACTGCCGTTGATCGATTTGAGCATTTTTGTAAAAGCCGGTGCTGTGGATGTTGAGGAATCCAAAACGGGCTTAACGGATTTGCTGAGCAGCAGCATCGTGCGGGGAGGGACCACCAATTACGCTCCGGCTGAATTGGCACAGGTGTTAGATGAGAACGCCATTCACATGGGGGTCTCGGTAAACGAGGAGCAGTCAAGCATTCACCTTTCCGTGTTAAAAGATCACTGGGAACAGGGTTTAAGCCTGCTCAAAGAGATTATAACGCAACCCAGATTTGATCCTGAGGTGCTTAAAGTCGCTAAAAACCGGGGATTGGTGGGGCTCAAAAGACAAGGTGGCGACGCTCAGTCGGTGGCCTTTCGCGAAGGCATGATCTGGCATTTCAAGGAACATCCCTATGGCAGGGATCCGCTCAAGGGTTTGCAGACCATTCCCGGAGTCACCGATGCTGACCTCAGGCGATTTATACAGACATATTTTGTGCCTTCGAATATGACGATTGCCGTATCCGGAGACATTGAAAAAGCGCAGGTTATTGCCGGTCTGGATGAATTCCTGCGGGCGTTGCCCAAAACTGATCCACCCCGGCGAGAACTCAAAGACCCGCTTGAAACCCCCCCGGTGTTGGCCCTGATCCACAAACCTGGACAGGTGCAATCCCAAATTGTTTTGACCATGCCCGGTGTCAAACGGACCCATCCGGATTATTGGAAAATCAGTTTACTGATGGATATATTCGGAGGAAATGATTCCTTAATGTATACTCGCTTACGGGATGACCTGGGGTTGGTTTACTCGGCGGGGTTTTATCAGACCTATAAATGGAAAGCCGGTATGTTGCTGGGATTTATCGGCTGCAAAGGGGACAAAACCGGTGCGGCCATCAAAGAAACCCTGGACATCATGACGATGTTGCAGGCTGATATCCCTGAACAGGAACTCGAGCTGAAACGACTCGATGCTTTGAACAGCTTCGTGTTTAATGTCGATACCAAAGCAGAGCTGGTAGAGGTTTATAGCCGCTACTACATGCGCAACGAACCCCTCGATACGCTCGAAAGAATCCAGGAAGCCTTTTTTCAAGCCAGCAGAAGCGATCTTCGCCAACTTGCGCAGAAGGTGCTCGATCCGACCAAGATTCAGATCTTTGTGGTGGCTGATAAAATGACGACCGTAAAAACTGTGGCGGGTGATGAATCGACTTTGGAACAGAATTTGATCGCCCTTGCCGATAACCTCGGTTTGCCATTCAAGGAAATTTTCTTGCGCTAAAATTGAAACCGAAAAATCGATTCTCCACTTTGCGCTTTAAATATGATAATATTCCAAGCAGATTCGAGATGGGTTCTAGTTCATATGGATGGGAAGGATGAGTAGAAGGAGATCAAGGTGAGATTACTGACTCGATCGGATTTTGATGGATCTGTTTGTGCGGCCATCTTGGAAGAACTGGGGATCGTGGATGAAATTTTGTATATTCATCCCAAAGATCTGCAGGATAGCAAGATTGAGGTTACCGAAAATGATATCATAGCAAACGTGCCCTATGTAGAAGGCTGCGGGCTTTGGTTTGATCATCATTCCAGTGAACACAAACGTTTGCACTTGGACCTGGACGGAAAATTCGAGGGATCAAGCGAACTGGCGCCCAGTGCCGCTGAGGTTGTATATAATTATTATAACAAAAATAAGGTCTATGCCGATAAATTGAAAAAGTTTAAGCAGCTCGTCGGCATTGTTGGTGTGGCGGATTCAGCAGCATTTAGCGAAGAGGATATCCTCAATCCCCAGGGCTGGACTATGCTGGCATTTATTGCCGATCCTCGCACCGGGCTCGGATATAAGCGCAATTTCAGAATCAGTAATTTTGACTTAATGAAGAGCCTGCCGAAATTATTGCGCACCAAATCGGTTGAGGAAATACTGGCGCTGCCAGATTTCCAGGAGCGTGTCCAGCTGTACCGCGAAGAAAATGAAAAATACAGGCAGCTGTTGAATAAAATGGCACAGGTGCATGGAGACGTGATCCTTATTGACTTTCGCGGAATCGATGAGATTCCGGTTGGCAATCGGTTTATGGAATATATTCTGTTTCCCCAACAAAATGTTTCGATTCGGATTGTCGATGGAAGAAATAAGGAATTTGCGATGATCTCCATCGGCCATAGTATCATCAATAAAACATCGACTGTCGATGTCGGCACACTAACACTAAAATATGGCGGGGGGGGACATAAAAAAGTCGGCACCTGCCAGGTTGATTATGACGAAGTGGATCGCGTCGTCGCAGAAATGCTTCAAATCATAAACTCGACATGATTCTATCCGCCAACCAACCATATTTTGCGCCATTTCCGGGGTTTTTCTATAAGGCACACCTTTGTGATGTTTTTGTTTTGCTGGATAGCGTCCAGTTTCCGCGCGGCACCACCTGGATCACCAGAAACCGATTTAAAAATGATCAGGGTCCGCTGTGGATGACGATACCGGTATGGAAAAAAGGTCTGGGATTGCAAAATATTGGGGACGTCAGAATATGTCATGAAGGCCATTGGGCCAAAAAGCACCTGGCTAGCCTCCGGCAGGCCTATGCCCATGCCCCGTATTTTAACGAACATGTGAACTTTGTGCGGAAGATGTTTTCGAACCAATACGACAAGCTGATCGATTTAAACCTGGCTATAACCCGATATCTTATCAAGCATCTGGCAGTACAAGCCGACATAAAATTACAGTCTGGTATCGGAATACGTGCAGGTGGTGCGCAACTGCTCATTGATTTATGTCACTACTTTGGAGCATCGACTTTTTTGGCACAGATGCCGGCCGCAAAATATCTGAACTCCGATTTATTTCAGCAAGCCGGGATTTTGTTGAAATTTTTCAAACCCACCACCTGCATATATCCCCAGCTCTGGGGAGATTTTGTTTATGACCTATCCGCCTTTGATCTTCTTTTTAATTGTGGACC
Source organism: Desulfobacterales bacterium (assembly GCA_050116155.1). Taxonomy (GTDB): domain Bacteria; phylum Desulfobacterota; class Desulfobacteria; order Desulfobacterales; family JAHEIW01. The sequence goes on along the minus strand of JASFPE010000394.1, from coordinate 1,444 downwards.
CAAAGCGCGGGATATACTCGTCGCTGATTAGCCTTTCGAATGAGCGAAGCAAACTAGGTTCCAGGTGGTATGCACATGATTCTGAACCGCTTATTTCAAAAAAGTTATCCCGAATTGGATTGGGTTCAAATAGAAATCAGCTCTCATTGTAATGCTGCCTGTATCTATTGCCCCCATACGGAATACAGACACACCTGGCGACACCGACACCTGCCCAAGGCGGCGGTGAAAAGGCTAATTCCGGCTTTTGCCAACACTGCCCTCATCTATTTGCAGGGCTGGGGAGAACCGTTTCTTCACCCGGATTTCTTTGACCTGTTAAAGATTGCCAAAAATGCCGGCTGCATGGTTGGAACCACAACCAATGCAACCCAGCTAAAAAAAGAACAGGTATGCCGGCTGATCGAGGAAGGACTGGATGTCATCGGATTTTCACTGGCCGGCATTGATGAAAAAAATGACAGGATTCGGGAAGGAACCTCCATTATGCAAACCCTCGATTGCATTGAAATGTTTCACAGAGAAAAAAGCAAGCGGGGGGCCACCAAACCGAAATTACACATTGCCTATATGCTGTTTCGATCCGGTCTTCATGATCTGGAAAAGATACCGGCATTTTTTGCCCGCACCGGTGTCGATCAGACAGTGGTCAGTTCATTGTCTCTGGCACTTAACCGAAATCTTGAAGCAGAGTCCATTTTGGCCGCCTCAAAAGATGAAGTCCAGGAATTAAAGCACCGTTTGTGTGAAACGAAGGCTCAGGCCGGCCAATTGGGAGTCGATCTGCATTTTCATGTTGTGTCGCCTAAAATGGAATTTTTTAAATGCGGCGAAAATGTCAGTCGTGCTGTTGTCGTGGGTTCAGATGGCTGCATATCTCCCTGTGTGTTTACCCAAATTCCCGCAAGGGGTGAAAATTTTTATTTTTTTAGGGGACGGAAAGTGGTTCAGCGTAATTTAAGTTTTGATAACATTGAATTTGATTCACTGAACAATATCTGGAATCAGAAGGCTTACCGCCAGTTTCTGTACGCCCATCAAAGGGGACAGAAACCTGAGGTCTGCAAGACGTGTTTGAAAGGATATATTACAACTGATTTTTAGAATAGATAAAGGTTCAGAGGTTCAGGGTATACGGCATGGGGCATGGGGCAAAGGGCATGGGGTAAAGAATTAGCGATTCAAGATTCAAGGATTTAAAATCTTTTAATTCCTGAATTCCTAAATTCCTCAATCCCTAAATTTTCTGCCTTCACTTTTTGTTCCGCATTCGGAATTGGGGTTCCTGACACCTGAAAGTCGCTAAGAAATATCTGTTATTGACCGTCGAGGGTTAATTGCCGGGCTGTGGGTCTTTTGGGGAACTTCGTCTTGATGTATTCTTCCAATTCATCCAACAGCTGAAATTGAGTGTCGTCCAATTGCTCGGACTGCCGAAGTCGAT
>JASFPE010000393.1:0-5554 GCA_050116155.1 Desulfobacterales bacterium | reverse complement strand
TGTGGTTTTGAGTGTGACGGAAGGCGAAGATAAGCCCGCTAAATATCCCTTGATGTTCCGGGAATGCGAAGCAGCCCTGTTAAATAAAATCGATTTACTGCCCCATCTGGATTACGACAAAGATAAAGCCATTACGTATATACATCAGGTTCACCCGGACATGCCGGTGTTTGAAATCTCTGCCCGCACTGAAGAAGGCTTCGGACCCTGGATTGAATGGCTGAAGGTAAAAATTAAAGATAAGCTCGGTAAAAAATTTTAGATTTTAGATTTTGGATCTCGGATTTTGGATGCTTCGTGTTCCGCGTTGCGGGGTGCGGGTTGCGCGTTTGAGTAGCCGAATTTCCATTCTTTAACGCGTAACTCGCAACGCGCAACACGTTTTTCCGCATCCCGCATTCCACATTCCGAATTCTCAACTAGCTTCCATCGCTTGTTTCCAAAACGGCGATAGCTGGCGTAAGTTTTCGATAATGGGCGGTAATTTTTCCAGGATAAAATCGACTTCTTTTTCGTTATTGTATCGACTGAGGCTGAAGCGGATCGATCCGTGGGCAGCCGTAAACGGCACTCCCATTGCGCGTAAAACATGGGAAGGTTCGAGAGAGCCGGAGGTACAGGCCGAGCCGGAGGATGCGCAAATGCCGTGCTCGTTCATCATCAACAAAATGGCCTCACCTTCCACATACTCGAAGGCAATGCTGGTGGTATTCGGCAGGCGATGATCGCGAACGCCATTCACCATGGTATTGGGGACCTTTTCCAGCAGGTTGTATTCCAGCTTGTCTCGCAGCCTTGCAATGCGTTCGTATCCGTTTTCCTCTATATGACCAATGGCCAATTCCGCGGCTTTGCCCAGACCGATAATTGCGGCTGTATTTTCAGTGCCACCGCGGCGGCCCTTTTCCTGATGGCCGCCGACCATAAACGGCGAAAACTTCGTTCCTTTGCGAAGATACAGGGCACCGATGCCTTTGGGTGCGTGAAATTTATGGCCCGAAAGCGACAGCATGTCTACCTCGGTTTTACCAACATCGATGGGAATTTTGCCGACAGCTTGAACCGCATCGGTATGAAACACAATTCCTCTGCTCTTTATCTCCGGGGCAATTTCTTCTATCGGGAATATTACCCCGGTTTCATTGTTGGCCCACATGATGCTGACAATGGCGGTATCGTCGTTTAAGTTCTGATATAAATAATCGAGGTCCAGTCGGCCAAGGCTATCCACCGGTACAAATGTCACCCCGTATCCTTTTTTTGATAGGCTCTCATACAGATTTTTGATCGCCGGATGTTCCACCCTGGTGGTGACGATATGTCTCTTATCGGGGTTGGATTCAATTGCAGCGCGAATGGCGGTGCCGTCGCTTTCAGTGCCGCAGCTGGTGAAAATGATTTCATCCGGTGTGGCTCCGATTAGTCTGGCGACGTTTTCCCGGGCTTCTTTGATTTTCACGGCGACATCTCCGCCAAACGAATGCATGCTGGAAGGATTGCCGTAATATTCGCTGAAGTAAGGCTGCATGGCATCCAACACTTCCGGGGCGACTTTGGTGGTGGCATTGTTATCCATATAGATCACATCCATTACTGCACCTCCTCAACCACAAGTTCCGGGGTTACCAGCTCGCGAAGTTTGCTTTCTACATAATGCTTTAACGTAACCGGGGATTTGATGCAGGATGCACAGCTACCCCCCATTCTCACCAAAACCCGGTTGCCGTCCACGTCGACCAGCTCGAGTCTGCCGGCATCCTTTTTAAGGGTGGGATTGATCTCTCTTTCAATACTTTCTTCAATCAATTTGATTTTTTGCAGATTGGTTAGCGCCGGAACTTTTTTCTTGATCGGACGCTCCGTTCCCAGGATAGTGTCGATGATTTCCTGGATTCGATCATGGCAATTTCCGCACCCGCCGCCGGCTTTGACATAATCCGTAACCCCTTCAATGGTGGAAACATGATTTTCCCGCACCACCCGCTCGATTTCGCGATCGGTGACACCAAAACACTCACACACGATCTCGCCTTCCACCTTTTTTTCCGGCTCGTCAAGATGGCAGGCGATGGCCTTTTCCAACGCATCCCTTCCCATCACCGAGCAGTGCATTTTTTCCTTGGGGAGGCCACCCAGATAATCGGCGATATCCTCATTGGTGATATTTTTAGCTTCTTCCAGGGTCAGGCCTTTGACCATTTCGGTCAAGGCTGAGGAGGAGGCAATCGCGCTGGCACAGCCAAATGTCTGGAACTTCGCGTCCTTTATTTTGCCATTTTCATCGAGCTTAAAATAAAATGTGAGCGCATCACCACATGCCAAAGATCCGACTTCTCCCACACCGTCAGCATCATCGATTGTACCGACATTGCGCGGATTCAAAAAGTGATCTTTTACCTTATCTGTATATTCCCACATGACATCCTCCTGTTCCGTGTAAATTTTTATTTAGTCATCCACAATAAGCAAGTGAAGTCAATTTTTGGATTCCCGCTTTCGCGGGAATGACGGGCTTCGATGGATTTTATTTGTCATTCCTGCGAAAGCGGGAATCCAGTGGCATCAATTTAGTAGATGCTGCATTGTCACTTGGGCTTGTGGGACAATCAAAAGTTTTTATTTGATTAAGCATTAGCGACAACTTTGAGATTATTTATTCCGAGATTCTTTTTCAATGTAATCATATAATTGAAAAAGAAAAGCCGGTAAAACAATAATGATCGCAGTTTGGTTGTCAAGGTTGTCAAGGTTCAGGGTTCTTTTATCGGGTTTCAGGTGTCAGCGATTAAAGCATGGATTTTTTCAAATTCGGAAGTGGGAATGCGGAATGCGGAATTAAGAAAACTTGAAGTAGGGCGGGCCTCTGTGCCTGTCTGATTTTGGTCGGAACGGAGGCCTACCATACTGGATGAGAAAGCATAGGGTATGGAGCTAGGAGCATGGAGCTTGGGACAAGGGGTAAAGAATTAGAAGTTTAAGGTTTCGCGTTGCGTATCTCGCGATTCGTGTCACAGGCTAATAGATATGTTCATTGCCAGACGCGTACCTCACAACACGTAACGCGTAACGTAAAAGATTCCAAGATCCACATTCCAAAATCCAAAATTGAAAGGCCTGAAACCTGAAACCCGACACCTGAAACTTGATTTTACGTGGCGACCGCCACGTAAAATTAGGTGGCTCATGAAAATCCACCGGCTCCGCCGGGTGAGCAGCTGCCAAAACTCGACCCCCCAATACATGCCCGACTCAATAATTTTTCTACATGCTTGCCGTCACATTTCGGACAGGTCACATTTCTGTCGTCGGTGCTGGTAACCAGCATTTCAAAGTCGCAATTACATTCCTCACATGTGTACTCATAAATCGGCATGAATAACCTCCTTTTAGGATCCCGTTTCAAAATCCTTTTTCTTGACCGAAAGCTTGAGTAAGCCTTTTTTAGACATGGCATCGAAAAATTTAATATTTGACTTTTTCCCCAATTAAATTCATTATTTCATTATTGTAATATTTTATGTTCAAATCATTCCGCTGGCATTTTTCTGCGCTCTCATCAACAGATTAACGCGTGTTGATTTTCACTCCAGAATGAATTGTGGTTTTTGCCTATGAGCCACGAAAAAATAAAAAGTTACAATTGATGAATCCATAAAAAGTCAATAAATCAATTTATGTCATTCCGGCGAATGCCGGGCACGTAGTGAAGCTTTAGCGCTATCCAGTCATTTCATAAGTTTCTGGACTCCGGCTTTCGCCGGAGTGACGGGATTGGTACTTATTACGAAGCCATCACAATTGAATTCTAATATCTCCAGATCAGGAGGTGGATCATGAAATCCAAAATTATCAGACCTGCCGTTTTCGCCGGGAGCTGGTACCCAGCTGGGGCTTCCGAATGTGAGCACGAGATAAATCAATTTATAAAGGAAGGCGAGGATCTCACAGCACCGGACAGAAAATTGGTGGGCGGCATTGTGCCCCATGCTGGGTGGTATTTTTCCGGCAGCATCGCCTGCAATGTCATCAAACACCTGAAATCAGAAGAAACCTCCGATGTTTTGATTGTGTTTGGTATGCACCTTCGTCCCGATTCTCCATGTTTCATGATGACCGAAGGCGTTTGGGAAACTCCGTTCGGCAATCTTCCCGTTCATGAAAAATTGGCGGGCGAGATTGCTCAAAGATTTGACGTTTCTATCGAAACGCCAACAAATTTTACCCAGGACAATACCGTGGAGCTGCAATTGCCGTTCATTAAATATTTTTTTAAAGATGTGGCCATTGTTGCCATGGGTGTGCCGCCGGCGAAGCGATCGCTTGAAATCGGCCAAGCCATCGCCGAAATTGCAGCCCGTATGGATCTGAAAATTAAAATCCTGGGCTCCACCGATTTGACGCACTATGGGTATAATTACGGCTTTGTTTCCAGAGGTACCGGTCCAGAAGCCGTCGAATGGGTAAGACATGAAAACGATCGCAGAGTGATTGATACCATGCTGGCCATGGAACCCGAGCAAGTCATCAACGAGGCACTGGCCAATCAAAATGCCTGCTGTGCCGGTGCGGCGGCAACCGCCATTGCGGCCGGCAAAGCTCTGGGGGCTGAAAAAGCCGACACCATCGCCTATGCGACCAGCTATGACAAGAGCCCGGGCGATAGTTTTGTGGGATATGTGGGGATTGTTTTCTAAGGGCAGAAATTGAAGATTGAATAATTGTGGATGTTGCTCCGCTCCGTCTTCTATATAATCAATTTTTTAAAAAAAAGATCCGCCGAAGGCGGACCTGAGATATTAAATCTTCAATCTTCAATTGTTGGGAGATGCTGAAAGCACCCCTTTATTATTATTCTGTCGCAAAAAGGCGTATAAACAGCGATTAACCACCAAAAAAGGAATCGGGGCAGCAACCCTGCCTCTTTGCTGAATAATTTTCCAGTTGACACGACTATGAACAAACTTCAGGATGGATAAAAGTTATTATTCTGGCCGCTCAGCAAGCCATCCTGCCGGACATTGGCAACATCAACGCGATTGTGTTCATCTGTCAATTCGTCAGTTTCGAAATCACCCCTATTATTATCTGTATCTGCTTTCCTCCTCCAACGACTAATCAATAGATCCTTTATCCACTTAGAATCTAGATCAGGAATGAAACAGCGCGGCGCTGTGCACCCGGTGTTCCGTTTATCTTAAAACATGCCGGGTGCCGGTGATTTCGAAATAAACCGGAAAAAATCAGCAACTAAACCGCTTGCAGTACTGAGACTGCATGGGTTGCTACCCCGAAATATTAACTGTATTTTAAGATGTGACTGAGTTTTTTTTAAACCTCCTTCAATAGAAGTTTTGCCTGCGAATTCAAATATTGTCTTTTGACCTAAATCCAAAAGAAATGCAAGAAAAAAACGCATAAGCGCTAATTTATGCGAAATGCCATCGGAGAAAACCCTCGTTACGCATGGATTATACTTTTTTTTGTTGTGATTTCAATATTTTGGCCCAAGTATCACGCAGTGTTACCGTGCGATTGAATACCAGAATCTTGGCAT
>JASFPE010000392.1:0-5563 GCA_050116155.1 Desulfobacterales bacterium | reverse complement strand
AATTCCGTTTCGTAGGACCGGAACAGGGAGGGCGGCTTCTGGGCGGTTATCACCCGCCCAAAGTCAAAGATAATGGCTTTTATCATATCTATACCAGATTTTTTTCATACCATTCTGATATCGTCATTTCTTGAAAACCGACCGATTCGTAAAGGCGAAAAGCCACCGGATCCTCACCATCGGTTGTCAATTCGACGATTGTGATGCCCTTGGCTTTCAGGTGGGACAATCCGGCCAGCAAAAGGTTTCGTCCGGCGCCCTGCTTTCGGAAATCAGGATCCACGCCCAGCATATGGATTTCACCTTTCGCGTCTTTGGAGGACCCATCCTTTTCAAAAAATCTTCGGGTCCAGCAGTATCCAATGGGACGATCTCCCAGGTAGGCCATGAGGATATCTTCCGGAGTGCAACTGCCCAGATTTACGCGGTAAGTAATTTCTTCCGTGGTGTTGGGATTGAAGCCCCAGGCATCCGCAAAAGATTGGTTTTGGATATCGGTTAACTGTTGCTCTTCGCCAGGCTGAAGATGATCGATGGTATAGGTGGCCGGTGTGATTACCGGCAACAGGTTGGTGCTGAAGTCTAACTTCATCCCAATGAAATGCCGGATATATTGAAGTCCAAACCGTTTGAACAAATTCTTGGCGGCGAGGTTTGTTTGCGGGATGCAGATTTGAGCCACCTTCAACCCTGCCTGGCGTGCATGCTCGATGGCGTGAGCAAAAAGATCCGTTGCGATGCCTTTTTTTCTTTCCAACGGATGAACCAGGCCGTCCAGCAGCGCGCGTCCAATTCCCGGTTCCAGAAAAGCACCGACGCAGCCGATAAGGTTGCCATCTCGTTCCGCAACCCATAAATTATTCTCCGGTTGAAAACGGGGATGCCCCAGATCCTCCGCCAGGCGTTGCCTTGAAGTATAGCGTCCGGATCGATCATGGGATTCCGTTTCCAGATGCAATTGAACGAAGTTGTCAAAGTCATCCGAATGATAGTTTCGGATTATGAAAAGATTTTGGCGCACTGGATTGATGGATTCTTTCATACTTTAATCCCGGCAAAGCAAAAGATGGTTTTGCACGAGCAAATAAAATAAGTCTATCTCTTGCAAATAGCAACATATCAGCACTTAAAAATTGGTTACTATCACAAAAGTACTTACAGAACAAAATGTCGGCTTGCCTTCCCTTTTAGATTTTCGTTATTATTATAGGTTCTAATCAAATGATTAGCTCGACGAGTGGACTAAGCGGACAGGAGGTTTAGCGTGACAACAGAAGTGGACATTATGGTGGTAACCCCCCATCCCGATGATGCTGAATATGGCGTTGCCGGCACGGTGGCGCGTTGGACGAAAGAAGGTAAGCGGGTGATCTATGTGGTATGCACCAACGGTGACAAAGGCAGTAGCGACCCCGACATGCAGCCCGAGACATTGATTGAAATTCGAAGACAAGAGCAACAGGCCGCGGCCGACATTTTGGGAGTGAGCGAAGTAATTTTCTTAGGCCTTCCGGACCAGGGCCTGGAAGACACCCCCGAATTTCGAAAGCAGATTGTGCGTCTGATCAGACAATACCGCCCACAAGTTATTGTCACCGCCGATCCGTATCGCCGATATATCTGGCATCGTGACCATCGCATTGTCGGCCAGGTGGTATTGGATGCGGTTTTTCCGTATGCCAGAGACCATCTGGCTTACCCGGATCTGATTGATGAAGATTTACCGCCTCATAAGGTGCGGGAAATGTTGTTTTGGGCATCGGAGGACGTCAATTTTCGATCCGATATCACCGAAACATTCGATTTTAAACTCGCTGCTCTGCGCTGTCACGACAGCCAGATGCAGGCACTGGAAGTCCCCAACCCGGAAGGTTGGCTCAGGCAACGATGCAAAGACATCGCTAAAGACGAGGATTTTGAACTGGGAGAAGCCTTTCACCGGGTTGAAATTACGTGGTAAACCTAATTGAGTCTTTGACTCAATTAGGAGGACAGCCATTCCACGTCTCCGCACAAATTTGGATCATGGGGTTTTGATGAAAAAACCTCGAAATTCTGTTTTTCCTTTTTGAGAATTGTAGACTCGCCGTGACCCGGATACACCTGGGTCTTATCCGGCAATACAAAGATTTTAGTGGTCAACGATGCAACGATTTTTTTAAAGTCAGCCGGTGACCATGTTTTCCCCGGACCCCCCGGAAATAGGGTATCTCCTGATATTAAATAATTTCCGGTCAGAAAACACAGGCTTCCAGGCGTGTGCCCCGGCGTATGCAACACCTTCAGCTGAATTTCACCGAACGATATCATGTCGCCGTCATTTAACAACTGTTCCGGTTTCACCGGCAAACCACCGGCATCGGCCTGGTGGGCCGCAAGTGGAACTTCTAATGCTGATTTTAAATCGGCAAGCGCTTCGACATGATCCATGTGGTTGTGGGTCATGAGAATATATTTGGGATGAGTGTTCTCAAGCCGCTTCAAAACCTTTTGAGCTTCACCGGGTGCATCGACAATCACGCTATCATCGGTTTTTGGGCAGATTAACAGATAGGAATTTGTGCCGAACGGCCCCAATTCATGTTTCTCGATTCGGATGCTGTCATTTGTCACTACCAACGTCATTTGGTCCCTCCAATAAAGTTTAATCAAAAAGCTATTGTATTTACCTGAATATTATAACGCTTAACTTGCAACGCACAACCCGCAACCTGCACCGTGTAACGCTTAATTATTTGACTATCATTCATTTTCTTTGCCTGTCAAATGTGATTTAACTTTAATAATGAAGCCTTGACTTTCAAGTGATTTGATGTCCATATTGCACACTTTTGTAAGTATCCACAGCGGCATTTTATTTGAATTTCTTGAATTTATGCAAAAACAAGATAAATACAGGCAAGTTCTGAAAGTCAGTTTGCCCCTGGTGGTGAGTATGGCCACCACCATGGTGATGGAATTTACGGACCGGATTTTTCTGGCAAATTACTCGCTGGAATCCATTGCCGCTGCGCTGCCTGCGGGGATCGCTGTTTTTTTGTTTATCTCCTTTTTTATGGGAACCGCCGGCTACGTCAATGTCTTTATTGCGCAATATATCGGTGCCGGGGCACTGCAGCGGGTGGGGGCGGCCTTGTGGCAGGGGATCTATTTTGCGCTATTTTCTGCTGTGATCATGGCCGGCCTGTATCTCATTGCAGACCCTCTTTTCCAGTTAAGTGGTCACTCCCCTGAAGTCCAGCGTCTGGAAGTGATTTACTTTCAAACCCTGTGCCTGGGTGCCGGAACACTGATTCTCGGAACCGGGCTATCGTGTTTTTATTCCGGACGCGGACAAACCCGACCGGTAATGATCTTCAATATGATCGGCACGCTGCTCAATATTCCGCTGGATTATGCGCTGATTAACGGTGTCTGGATATTTCCCGAGCTCGGAATTTTGGGGGCCGGAATTGCCACGGTGACCTCCTGGACAGTGGTGACGGCGATCTTCGGGTTTATGATTTTTACCAGGGAAAATGACCGACTTTATGCCGTCTGGAAGCATCGGCAGTTTGATCCCGAACTTTTTCGCCGCCTGATGAAATTTGGCGTCCCCGGTGCGCTGCAGTTCAGCATGGATATTCTTGGATTTACCTTTTTTGTATTTATGGTGGGTAGAATCGGAAAGCTTGAGCTGGCCGTATCCAATATTGTACTTGCGATCGATTCCCTGGCCTTCATGCCCCTGATGGGCTTTTCAATGGGAACCAGTACCCTGGTGGGCCAGGCCCTGGGTCGCAACCGTCCGCAAGATGCGGTTTCAGTGACCAAAGCGACGATTCACATCGTATTGATATACATTTTGTTTCTCGGCCTGCTCTTTCTGTTTGTACCCCAGGTGCTGTTGGATCTTTTCCGTCCCGGCAATTTGCCTGCCCAAAGTTATGCCGTGATGCGTCATCTCGGCGTTGATCTGTTGCGCATGGTAGTTTGTTATTTATTTTTTGATGCCCTGTATATGATTTGCATTGGGGTGCTCAAGGGTGCCGGAGATACCCGTTTTATCATGTGGAGCATCGCCACCGCATCGCTATTTGTCATGATTTTGCCGATCTATATCGGGATCGAGTATTTTGGCTTCGGGATTTATTTTGCCTGGATTTGTCTGATTCTGTTCGTATTCTTTTTGTTTGTGCTTTCCTTTGGACGTTACCTGCAGGGTAGCTGGAAACACATGCGGGTCATCGAGCAGGATGCCATGGTGGCATAAATGCATCCGGGCATCCAGCCATGCGATTTGATTTGACACACCGACATCATTTCTTTATATTCTTTTTAAACAAACAATTAATTCACTATTTCAATTCACATTATTCGCTCCATGTTGTAGTAACTATCATAGCTCAGTTAAACCTTCCGATACACCTGTATGGCTTTGGAATAATTTGTAAATCTGAACATGACATGCTCACCTCTAACGGGATAAAGTGGAAAAAAACCAAGCGAGCTCATACTTTAGTGGCATCATATTAATAAATGGTGATGCGATAATCGGTTATTAAAGGAGAGTTTTGTGGGAACTAATTTTGGTGAACATGAACCGCGAACACGGTGGTGGATCCTTATCACCGCCGTTGTCGTGATTATTCTGGTTGCTGGTGGATATTTCGCCTTGCGAGTATCGAGGCAAGACGTTCCGGTCAAAGAAAAGGACGAGCCAACCCAACTGCCTCGGATGGCAAACCTACCTCCCAAGAAAGAGATACCCAAGCCTGCCCCACCGCCATATTCGTCCGATGCGCCTCTGCTTGAACAGGTGAGGGAGGCGATGCGAAAGGGAATTGATCCGGAAGCTGCCGTGGCGCTTGCGAAATCCTTGCCGGATAAACCCGAAAGGGCCGACGCCGCGTTCATTCTGTTGGAATACGCTGCTGAAGAAGGACATTCAGAAGCCGCTTTGATGGTGGCACGTTATTTTGACCCCACTTCTACGCAAGATAGCGGAACGATTATCAAAGATCCGGCAGCCGCCTTCGAGTGGTATCAGGCCGCTTTGGCTGAAGGACAGCAGCAGGCCGAAAATCATCTGTCAGGCCTGAAACAGTGGCTCGAAAATGAGGCACTGCAGGGTTCTGCTGAGGCGCGTGAGTTATTAAAAAATTGGCAATAGCTTTAAAAAAAGATGGAGGATGTGAAATGCAATCTAAAAACACAAATTCCATGAGGCGAGTCAAATTCATTCTCATACCCCTGGTCGCTTTTATCTGTCTCGGGCTTGTGGGAGGAGAGATCTATGCCGCACTTCAAAGCAAACCACTGCTGATACCCGGAAAGCGAACGTTATATCAAAAGGTCATCGCCCATCCGGGCACTCAATTGTATGCGCTGGCAGGAGACTCGGCGCAGGTTTTGGAGAAGTGGGTCAAGCCGTTTACGGTATTTTATGTTTACCATCGGGCCTCGGTGGACGGCAAACCTTGGCTGGAAGTCGGGCTTTCGGACACCGAAGGGGCTATTGGATGGATTAAGGGATCCAATACTTCTGATTGGAATCAGGCCTTGACATTGATTTTCACAGAAA
>JASFPE010000391.1:0-5573 GCA_050116155.1 Desulfobacterales bacterium | reverse complement strand
ATTCCTATCCATTAAAATCAATTATAGCACAAGATCATCAAATTCATATTCTAATATCAAACAAATACGCTTGATATAGATTTCGGGTTAAAATAGGTTTCGGGTGTCTTTAAGGTTTCAGGTGTCGGGTGTCAGGTGTCAGCGAGGCAGATGTCAGAGGTCAAACTGAAGCAGAAAGATGATAATATGCCCTGACCTGCACTTTGATTGACAGAATTGAATGGTGAGTTAAAACATCGGTTGACAATATGATATCACAGCTTTTCAGGGGTCTCCCAAAGTTCAGATACAGATGATATCCCAACTCTTGTAAAGGTACCGACACCATAATTAATGCTTGTCAGGTCAATGATATTTTAATTTTCGATATTGTAATATGCCGGATTTTTATTTTATTCAAACATGTCGCCAAAAGCCAAAGGATTCATAGCGCGCATCCAACCACCACTTCTTCGCTTTGGTAACAAAGCGGTGGTTTTTGACGCCTGCCTGGGACTCGACCGGCCTTAATACCTCTCCTGAGGGTTTCCTCGCAGCCTGGAAATTATCGTGTTCCGGAACCACGGCCGTGATGTGACCGGAGCGGTTTAGATCTTTGCGTCGAGCGACAATGATGCAAACCTCGCCGTTGTTGGCCGCCGCCTGGAGCACATCTAGGTTGACTACACGCTTCCATCCGAAAATCAGGCCGTAATCTTCAAGCCAGTCATGAAGCATATTGGCATTGAGTTCGCGGACCGTATCACCATATTTAACCGGTACCTCTTGGCCGTCTCGAATCTGGTGCAACGCTCTTTCAGTCCACCAGACACGCGGGAGGTATACACCGGCTAAGTAACAGTAGTCATAGGCGTATATATTGCAGTAGGTTGTGCGCCATTTGGGCCACCAGCGTTTGTGATTAATTTCTTCAGAATTTAAATAGTTTACGATTTCGGCAAGTTTTCGAACTTTAGTACCGATCTTGGTACCTGAGCGTCGCGGTCGTTCAGCTTCACCAATAGGATAGGCACGTCCACCATCACGCAGGCGCGTAATATCACGACGGTTTTCAGGTAAATGCACCGCCTGAATTTGGAAATCCTCTTTAGGAGTCGTCGGAGGCGCTGGTACCGGTGGTTTCCGTGAGATTTTTGCCAAGTATCGACTGGCTACAAATCCTTCAAAAACCTGTCCGTTTTGGACAGCCATCACCTTCACCCATCCATCAACACGCGAATCCGGTAGCAACATGATTTCCGTGCCATGGATGAGCGTGCCGATTCGGGTCGACGGCGAAACTACCGGCAGACGGCGCAAATTGAGCCTAGTCGCTATGACTTTGTGAGTGGTCTCCTCTAAAGTCACGGGCACAGTATCAATTGCCAGCAATTCCTTTGTCTTGTCCAATAGTGCGATCCGGTCATCAAGTCCGTTATATCCGCCATTGACGCTTTTTGTAACCTGCTTGATGTCGTCGATATCTGCAATTACGTTCAGCTTGTTTGACACCCAGTAATAAACTGCCGAACGAACAGCATACTTATTGGCAACAAAATCGGGTTGCGCGACGACATCATCGCCGATCCATTGCGAAAATTTGCGATAATTGTTTTTACCTGTCAGTTGGATCAGGCCGCGTCCGCGGTAGCGATAGCCGTCTCTGCTGGCCTCGTCACCGTTACCCATCCTGCCTGCATAAACCCTGCTGCCTATCATTTCCGGCTTGCGGGCATATACCTTTGCTTGAGAGGGTGTGAAGTATTTGCGAAACACTCTTAAAAGGGCTTGTTCAGAATAGTTCAGATTTTCCTCAACATACTTCATGCGAGCAGACTCATGCAGCACCTGGGCAAGAAAATGGGCGATTCGAAGGGGCGTGTCAATTTGGTGCTCAGAAAGTGCATCATTCAAATCGGGGAGAAATTTATCTGTCCTGGCCTTGGTTACACCAAGGCCTATGAGTAAATGCTCTTTAATTCGCATAACTTTCCCCTTTCACTATTCAGCATTCAATATTAGACTTGAGTGATGACTTTAGCCTTACCAAGAAAATCATAATTTTGAGGTATTGGCGCTTTTTCGGTTTGGGTGAATAATCATAGAGTAACGCTCATGGCTATTCCCAAGTGTCGTCGTAATCGTTTTCGTTCGTCTTAAAACGCATCCACAAAGGGCGGTGGTCGGAATAGTCCTTTTTCAAGTCGTTATGGGCCAAGCTAGACTGCCATAAGATCGTTTAATGGATAAAATCACTATTTTGCAATTATACAGATATCAATGGGTATCCGCAGGTTTTTGAGAGCAGCTAAATGTTGTGATTAGTTTATCAGTATCTGAACATTTGAGGGTCCCGATTTTTTACGGATACTATAAGGGATATCACAGGTTCGACCGAATTTTGCGTATGTTGGATATATGCATATCGGCTATTCACTTGAGACCTGCATTGCGCATAGCGTTGATTATCCGGTTTTTATCCTCCGCAATTTTTATTGGTAATCTTTTTTCATAATATACGAGTGAGAATTTTGGGTTTATCCTTAAAACATTCTCAGCAGCCCAGTGCGATTTTTTTTTGTCGCCAGATAAGTTATATGCAGCCGAAAGCCCCATATAAGCAAATAAATAATCAGGATTGCGTTGGATAGCCTCGTTGAACACCACAATCGTAGATTCATACTCTTTAGCTTGAAGATATGTCCATCCAAGGTTATTTAGTAAATAAATTGGCTTAATAGGGTTCAACCGGATAGCTTTTTTAAATTTGGAAATGGCCTCTTTATACTGTCCTGCAAACCTAAGTGCCATACCATACATAAAGTAACCATTGGAGTTATTTGGGCCAAGTTCAACTGCTTTCTCGCCATATTCAATGGCCTCATCAAAATTATTTTTCAAAATATTAATACTACTCAATAATAAATAGTCATTTGCCTTATAGCCTCTAAGAGAAATGGCCTTTTGTGCCATTTGTTCGGCTCTCTCGATAGATTTTGCAGTAGATTTAGTCATACCGAACCAAACTTCATCAAGATATAGAAACCCCATCATTCTGTATGCTGCAGCATAATTTGGATCAATATCAATTGCCTCCTGTGCAAATTGCTGACCTAAACGGACATCTTCTATCGTCCGCCGGTAGTAATGGTACCTTGCTTTTAAACTTTTCTCATAGGCTTCAAGATTTTTTGTCACATCGTACTTTAGATCGGCTCGAAGACCCACCGTAAGCTGTATTTGTAAGGCAGCCATAATTTCCATTGTAATTTCGTCTTGTATTGCAAATATATCTTCAAATTTTCGATCGTAATCTTCTGCCCAAATATGCTTTCCCGAAAGCGCATCAACGAGCTGGACATTAATCCTGACTTGATCCTTATAACGCTGAATACTACCCTCAAGCACATAACGCACGCCCAGTTCTTTAGCAATTTGCTGAACTTTTATGGATTTGTTTTTATAAGCAAAACTCGATTTGCGAGCTATTATAAAAATTGCCGGGATTTTTGATATTGAAGTAATGATTTGGTCGGTAATTCCATCACTGAAATAATCTTGATTGGGATCTTTACTCAAATTGTCAAACGGCAGCACTGCAATGGACGGTTTGTCAGGCAGTTTGAGGGGTGGATGCTCGGGAAGTCCTGCCATGCGCAGTGGGTCGAGCCAGCGCTCCAAATGTGCCGGGTCTTTATAGGGGTTCCTGTTTGCAAGAGATTCCAACGAATAACTCGGATTCGTCTTAAGCAGTTCGGCTGTGTGAAATCGGGCTTCCTCATCCCGGCCCAGTAACATGTAGTTCGCAGCCAAGCCCATATGCGGTATGTAAATAGGCAGTTCACCATTGCGAGCGCGTTCGAGGACTTGCTTGTTTACTGCAGTCGATTCGTCATAGCGTCCAGCCATAAAGTAAGAGTCGGCCAAGATCATCGGGTAAATGGCGGGATAATAGGGACTAAGACGCATCGCCTTCTTGATGTGCACAATTGAATCTTCAAACCTTCCCGCATAGAGCGAAGTATATGCCAAAACGGCATGAGCTTCAGCGTCATTGGGGCCTAAGGCGATTGCTCTCTCACCTTCAGCGATAGCCATGTCATGCTGCCTTTGAATATGATAAACTGTCGCCAGGAGTTTATGTCCCAGGCATTCTGTTTCACGCAAAGCAACAGCCTTTTGCGCAAGTGTAAAAGCTTTTTGTATAGACTCACCAGGCGACTTACTCCAGCGCATCCTCGCCTCCATAATGTAGGTTCGCCCCAGCACTAATAAGGCAAACGTGTAGTCGGGATCAAGCTGTAAAGCCTGCTCAACGAGGTTTCGTGCTTTGGCGTTATCCTCCCTTGTACCGCGCTCCCAAAGGCTGAACGCTTTGATTGCATAGCCCCAGGCCTCAAGGTTTTCGGTTTCGTACTCACGGGCCATCTCTCCACGCGTCAGTTTCACCTCGAGGGCCGTCAGAATTTTCATTGTGATCTCATCTTGGAGAGCGAACATGTCTCTGAGCTCTCGGTCATAGCGTTCAGCCCACAGGTGATGACCCTCCAGAGCATCGATTAACTGCGCTGTTATTCGCAAACGATCGTCTGCCTTCTGAACACTTCCCTCCAGGACATACCTTACCCCCAGCTCCTCGCTCACCTGTCGGATCTTCACAGGCTTTCCCTTATAGGTGAATGTGGATTTACGGGCAACGACGAATATCTCTGAAATCTTGGAGAGTCCGGTGATAATATTCTCTGTGAGACCATCAGCGATGTAATCCTGGTCTGGGTCACCACTCATGTTGTCAAGGGGAAGCACTGCAATGGAAGGCTTTTCGGGTAAAGGGAAGGCCATTTTATCCAAAGAGGCAGGTTCGATTTGAATGCGGAAGTAATAGTTCCAAATAGCGAACCCACCGGCCACCAGGATGACTAACGCAAGAGCACCTAAGGTTACATAGAGCCGTTTTCTTGCTTGAGGCTTTTCCGCTTCGATCATCTTACCGGCTTCTTCGGGCTCAGTTAATAATCGATAAACCCTAACCGGTTCGGGAATGTTTTTCACATCTTGTTCGCCTAAATAATGGTATCCCAGCGATAGCTTATCCTTGATGTGTTCATAGACTGTTCCCGAAATGGCTATGCCGCCGCCAGCCGCCAGTCCTTCAACCCGTGCAGCAATATTAACACCATCCCCATAAATCCGTTCTTCCTCCTCAATTACATCACCCACATTAATACCAATGCGAAACTCCATGCGGCGGTCTTCAGAGATGCCGGTGTTGCTTTTCTTGATTTCCTCCTGGATTTTTATGGCACCATTTACCGCATCCACAACACTTGCGAACTCAGCCAATATATTATCCCCAGGGGAATCTACGACTCGACCATGATGCTTTTGGATAATTTCGGTTATTAGAAGACGATTGGAGGCTAAATCACGGACAGTGGCCTCTTCGTCATCTCGCATAAGTCTACTATATCCAACGACATCGGCGCTGAGGATGGCGGTGAGTTTTCGTTTAAAACCCTTTTCTGCCATAATGAAACCCCCTCTTCAAAGGGTTAAAACAATATAACTCAGTATGTGGACTATTCGATGGTGCG
>JASFPE010000390.1:0-5613 GCA_050116155.1 Desulfobacterales bacterium | reverse complement strand
AAACTCCTGGCCCAAATTGAATTCTTTAATATTTATCCTGAAAATGATCGGGTAACCGTTGTGTACCTTGTTCGCAGAACCGCGCTATCGGATTGCGAAACAATATTTGATTATATCTATCATAAACGCACGACCTGAAAATGGAATCCAAATCCTGGACAGTTATCTTCGATGGTGAACTGGACTCCGGGCAAACGCCACAGGATGTTAAGAATAACCTGGCGCAGTTATTCAAGGTCAACACCGCAAAGATTGAACCGCTTTTTGCCTCGCCTTCGGTAATTATCAAAAAAAATCTGACCTATGCAACTGCCTTAAAATACCAGCAAGCGATTGCAAAGACCGGGGCCATTTGTAGAATTGAAGCGCTTAAAGACCAGCCTCTTGAAATGCGTTTGGATCCCGGCGAAACTTCAGCCGAGATTGACCAGCACCGGATGACATGTCCGGCGTGCGGCTTTAAGCAAGATGATGCGCGGGAATGCATCCGCTGCGGTATTGTAATCAGTAAATATTTGGAAAAGATGAGCGGCACCACTCCAGCAGCATCACATACATATTCATCATCGAGCCATCGGCGGTCAACTGGTCGCTCTTTTTTTGTAGGCTGGTTGGTAGTTGTGCCGGTTTTATTGCTGATTGCCATGGCGGTATTTATCTGGCCTGAAAAAAGCACGGTATCATATGGCCCCGGTGTGCTTGCACCCAATACCCCGGTTCAACATCGCATCCGCGAACCGCAAAAATTTGATTATAAAAACTTTCAGATCACGCCGCTGGCCACCTTTGAGGTTGAAGCCCGCGTGTTGAGCGTCAAACGCTATCGCTCCGGTCGTGAAGCCAAACTGTCGCCCATCGATCTTGCCCTCGGATGGGGTCGTATGTCCGATGATAATGTTCTCAAGGATATCGATATTCGACAGTCCAATCGGTTTGCTCATTGGAGAGTCGAACAATTTCCAATACCGCGCAGGGAAATTGAAGAAAGCTGCGCCAACATGCACATTATTCCGGCCAGCGATGACATCACCCAGCAATTAAAAGACATTCGTAAAGGCCATGTCGTCCGGTTCAGCGGCTATCTGGTCAGGGTCGATGCCCGGGACAAATGGCACTGGCAAAGCTCGCTGACCCGCAAGGACACCGGCATCGGGGCCTGCGAACTGGTGTGGGTGGAGGAAATGGACATCATTTGAGAAGGATATCAAATACTGAAAATCTTTCCGGGGTTAAGAATCTGGTTGGGATCTAGGGCAGTTTTAATCTTTCGCATCATTGCCAGGTGAGCAACGTCCATCACCAATTCCGGACTTGACTCCGTTGCAGTTATTTCTCATATTAAGGACACATTCACAAAAGGACAATCCTGCAATGCAAGAATTTTTGAAATTTTTTGTCCGGTTTCGATTTATGTATGTGCTGTTCGGCGGGCTCTTTTTTTACCTGGTAAGCATCACATTTGATTTGATTTTTGTGCCGATGCTTGAAATGCCGGAAAACTTCTGTGAGAAATGGGTCGAACGTAAAATCACATACCGGAGCCATAAGCAATGTGTGGAATTCACAGATGAGGTTCAAAAACTCAAATATCGCCACAATCAAAAAATGGAGAAAAGAAGAGCCAACAAAATGCTCTCTTTATTTTTGATCGCATCGCTGCTGACGTTTTCAATTATGCTGCTCAGCCCTCACACGTTCATCGATCAGAAGATTACACTTGAAAATTATACCGGCGCCATGACGACCGCGATATTTTACGGAGTTATCATCGGGTTTCTTTTACCCACCGTCTTCCAGGCGCTGTTGCCCGCACCTGCCGAGTGGCTGCCCAACGAGTTTTTCGAGATCCAAAAAGCGCGAACGGAGTTGATATTGAAGGAAATCGCAGAACATTCAGGTTAAAGGAGAAGAAATGATGACAGTAAAGGCGCAACTCAAATGGACGGATGGACTGCAATTTGTGGCCCGGGCAGGTAATGGCCCGGCTGTGGTGCTTGACAGCAGCGAAGGCGGCAGTGGTTCCAGCCCGATGGAAATGGTCCTGATCGGTGTTGCCGGATGCACGGCCATTGACGTGATCCTCATTATGCAAAAAAAACGTGCCGCCATAGACGATTTTCACGTCAACGTTACCGGTCAGCGCGCCGAAGAAAACCCCAAACATTACACGGCCATCCAGATCGAATTTGTTTTTTATGGCCGCGATATCAAGTCCCAGGCGGTAGAGCAAGCCATCCGGCTTTCTGAAACAAAGTACTGCGGCGCGATGGCCTCGTTAAACGCTGAGTTTGAAACCACTTACCGTATCGTTGATGCCGGGTAGCTTTATTCTGACATTAACTGATCAAAAGTTTCCACCGTTACCGCCGGGCAGGTCGTAAAAGAGATGCCGGTCAGGCTGTTCAAATTCACCGAAGCTTTAATGGCATCCTCGATGCCCGGCAATGTAACGCAGAACAGCAAATCGTATTCGCCCAGCAAGGCATGCATGGCCGTGACCTCACCGCCCAGCTTTTTGATTTCGCTGACCACCTGCTGTGTTCTGGCAATGCTCATCTGCTTAATCGCTTCCACGCTGTACTTGCCAAACATAAAAAATGTCGTCATCCGTTTGCCTCCTTTGTAATGAATTTCCTGGATCTTTAGCACAGTCATTATTCTTCAGTCAATATTCCTGATTTCCGATTTCATTCTTTATTTATTGCTTGCTTACTGATATATATGTAAAAATCACTGGTAAAATACGAAGAGGAGTAAAGACCATTGTTTTCAACCATTGAAATATTGGATATCGCCATTGGTATAGAGCAAAACGGAGAGGCCGTTTATCGTGAGGCACTAGAAATAATTTCAGAACCCCGGCTGGTTGATTTGCTGACCTGGATGGCCGATGAGGAAGTCAAACATGCCAGATGGTTTTCCGATTTGAAGCAAAATGTTGAAACCGAATCCGCAAATCCCTTTGTGGAAGAAATGGGTCGCGAGCTGTTCAACGATCTGCTGGGTGAAAAGAGCTTTTCACATAAAGAGGTGGATTTCTCCAAGGTTGAGCAAAGCGATGATCTGATGGCGATATTTATTGAATTTGAAAAGGACAGTATACTTTTTTATGAGCTTTTGGAGTCTTTCATCGAAGATGAAAGTACGCTGGAGAATTTAAAGAAGATCATTGCCGAAGAAAATAATCACATCGCCAGGATTCAAGAATTCATTGGCGGCCGGGCGCCGCTGACCACCGGAGACTGCTGAAACCCGAGTGGAACCATTTAATTTTTATTCATATCGAGCTGAACACAAACCCGCAGATTACTTTTGGCCAGAAAAAGGATGACTTGGGCGGCATTGTGCTGCCGCGGCTGCAGACTTTTTTAATGTCATCAATTGACAGCTCATTGAGAACCAGCGCCATTTGGGCTTCACCCTTGTATACCTGCATCAGGCACTCCGGAAAACTGCGTGAATACGCGATACAATCTGATTGGCTCTGCTCGCTGCCTTTTATTCCCAAAATTTGCTGAATAATAAAATAGTGCATCACCGTAAGGTCCAGCGAAAGGATCTCCGGCGGGAAGTGCCATGTGCAAGTCGAAAAGGCTTCGGGTTTGAGTCGGACCCGATACGCATTTTCATTGAAGATAACGCCAAAGGTCCATTTTTTCCCGATGATGACTTCCATGATTTCCGTGGTGTCGGCCACGGGTTTGACGGTGAAATCCTTTTCGAATCTTTTTACTAGTTCCGCTTCATCGAAGTCATCCAACCCTTTGATCAGGCGGTGGGTGGGAAGAATTTTCAAATCTTGCGCCTCGGTATTGGTCAGCCACATCAGATGGAAATTATAGTTTTCACTTCCGGTGTGGTCCGGATTTTTGGACATCTGTTGTTTCATATAGGCCAATGATCCCGCGTAGCGATGATGGCCGTCTGCCATGATCACCTGTTTGTCTCTGATGGTATCGACGAAGCGGGCAATGATATCCGGATCATAGATGACGCCCATGACATCACGAATGCCCTGATAGTCTTCGGCAGCTTCACACAATGGATTTTGCATGCTGAGATCCATGTATTTTTCAAGCTCATGGGAATCATCTGTATACAGTCCATGGGTCGGGCTCACATTTAGCCGCGTGGTGGTCAGCAAATCCACCTGATCCTTGACGGACCCGGGCATCGTGTTTTCGTGCCGGATTATGACGTTTTCCTCCCAAGCGTAAATCCTGATT
Organism: Desulfobacterales bacterium; assembly: GCA_050116155.1. Lineage (GTDB taxonomy): Bacteria > Desulfobacterota > Desulfobacteria > Desulfobacterales > JAHEIW01. Next base: position 1,387 of record JASFPE010000390.1, on the reverse strand, counting down.
TTGCAGATGAAACCTTTGCGGCAATATTCAGTTGGATCCCCCGGCAGTTTGTAATACTGATAATAGACATAAATGCCTGGCTCCGGGTCCTGGCGAATCGTGCCCTCTGCCTGCCATTTCGTAAAGGCTTCCAGGGCATTTCGGGCCGGTTGATCCCCGGCAGGTATGGATAAATGGATGCTGTTGCAGGGATTGCAATAAAGTGCTGACTTCTGCTTTTCGGTTGCCACATCGAAAAGTGGTGAGGTCAGCTCGCAAATATCTTCAATGGTGTCCTGATTATATCGCCAGGCTCTAAACGGTTTAATCTCGGCCATGTGATCAATGCAGTCTTATTATAACGAAAATCAATGATAAAGAATGCCCCAATTCACCCCTAGTTCATACCACATAATTCTGCGGCTGCGCAAGCCATCCGCTTTCGCATTTAAATTCGATGCTCGATACTCGATTACAAATATGACACGCTGATATTCACTCGAAACAAAATCGGGATTGAACCGTTATCGAGCATCGAGCATCCAGTATCGAGCATCGAGCATCAGATTATATCTTGAATATAGAAACTTACCACTCCGCAGGGGTCACTTTTCCGATTGAAATATAAGAAGAAGCATAGTATCTACTGCGCCAAATCAAAAGCGGGGGGGTCAACCAATCTTAACTTAGAATTGACCCCCTTCCGTTCTCATTTTCAGAGCAGGGCAAATGCAAAGTATTGGGAGGTAGTGTGAGACCGGGGTATTTTTACGGTTACAGTATCGTGGGGGCCAGTTTTGTCATCCAGGCAGTGAGCATTGGCGCGATGTTCACTTATGGGGTTTTTTTCAAAGAGTTTCAGGCCGATTTTGGCTGGTCACGGGCGACGATATCGGTGGCATCGTCTCTGGCGTTCTTTGTCATGGGAGCGGTCGGGATCCTTGCCGGCAGGCTCAGCGACAGGATCGGCCCCAAGGCAATCATGGTGGTATCCGGGATCTCGCTGGGACTTGGTTTCATGCTCATGTCCCGCCTGCAGACGCCCTGGCAGCTTTACCTGCTGTACGGGGTGCTGGCGGGTATTGGTTTAAGCACCCATGACGTGATCACGCTGTCCACCGTGGCACGCTGGTTCATCAAACGCCGGGGCATGATGACCGGCATTGTCAAGGTGGGTACCGGGACCGGTCAAGTTTTGGTGCCGCCATTTGCTGTTGCCATCATCGCAGCATTTGGATGGCGTAACGCTTACCTTATTCTCGGCACGCTGACCCTGCTGGTGCTCGTGGCCGCAGCCCAGGTATTGCGCCGGGATCCGCAAAGCATCGGACTGCTGGCCGATGGCGGCAGCCATGCACCTGGCGAGGCCGGCAACGGGCCCGGGGGAGGGGATATGCCCCTGAGCGCG
>JASFPE010000389.1:0-5632 GCA_050116155.1 Desulfobacterales bacterium | reverse complement strand
GCGGCATCCCCGAGCCGAGGAAATGCCGGCCCACAACCTGATCCTGCGCAAAGGCATATACCAGATCGAATATCTCTGCAATCTGCACCGGGTCAATGCCAAAAGGGTTACATTAATTGCCCTGCCCTTAAAGTTGGCCGGGTGTGAAGGGGCGCCGGCCCGGGTCATTGCTTTGCTGGATTGACTTCGGAAATACCGGTATCAGCAGAATTGCATTCAGTAAAAAGGAGGTTTGTTCAATGCGTATAGATTCGGATGAATGCAGCGGATGCGGCCAATGTATCCCCTATTGTCCAGTAGGTGCCATTTCCATGAATGATGATGTGTCAGAAATAGATTTTGAAGAATGCACCGAATGCGGCAACTGTCTTCGGATGGCCGATTGTCCGGTTGATGCCATCTGGCAGCAAGAACTGGTTTGGCCACGAACGATTCGGAGCATCTTCAGCGATCCGCTCACCATTGCTGAGGAATCGGGCATTTCGGGACGGGGAACCGAGGAGATGAAAACAAATGAGGTGACGGGCAGATTTCGATTTGGTTTTGTGGGGGTTGCCATTGAATTTGGCAGACCGATCCTGGGTGCTCGATTTTATGACATTGAAAAGGTGGCTCAAGCGGTTTCCACCCTGGGAGTCGAGTATGAAAAAATGAATCCGACAACCAGCCTCATGTCTGATCCCGGCACCGGCAAATTTAAAGACGACGTTCTGCCCGAAAAAGTTTTGTCCGCCATTTTGGAATTTAAGCTGGGTTTGAAAAAGCTGCCAGAGCTGTTTGAGGTTTTAAAAGAAGTATCTAAAAAGATCGAAACGGTCTTTAGTCTTGATATTGCTACCAGGGTGAATCCGGACGGCTCGATACCGACGGCACCTTTTATCGAGGCCGCCGGATTATGGCTTGCGCAAAATGGCAAAACCAATGTCGGTTTAGGCCGGCCAAGATATCAGGAGGATTGAAAATGACACATACATTGCACAGAGTCGGAACCGAAGAATCCCTGAGCGAAGATTATGTCGTGCTTGTCATGCCTTCCAAAGATATCAACCATGAGGGGTCCGGTTTAAAAATGCGGCGGTTCTTTGAAATGGCATTGGAAGCCGGCGCCATAAAGATTGGAGACGCTCGCCTGGGAAATGAATACCATCAGGGAGGTGTCGAAAAGATGATCGAAAACGTCGAAGACCGGGCCGTGGTGCATGCGGTTTTCAAGGAGAAAGACTCGCTGATCAAGCTGCTAGTTGCCCTCAAAGAGGCAGATCTGGGTCTTTCTGTGGTGGTTTCGGGACTTTTCGATCAGGTGGGGCAATGTTGCCGTAAGGCGGGACTTGAGAAACACACGATCAATCAATCCCTGGGACGCTGGGGCAGAACGGATAAGTTGCCAAGCCAGGAAGTCCTGCAGCTCAACACCATGTGCGGGCATGGTATGGTGACCGTCGGCTTAATCGAAGCGGTAATTGCAGATGTCAAAGCCGGCAGGTGCACTGCGGAAGAGGGAGCCGAGCGTCTTTTTCAACCGTGTATGTGCGGCATATTTAACCCGTTTCGTGCGGCCCGGCTGCTCAGAGAGACCACAACGGCCAAGTCGACATAATGGAGGATAGCCTTATGAATTCAATTGGAATCATCGGATTGGGACGCATGGGCATGCCGACTGCAAAAAAGCTTATCGATGCGGGGTTCCGGGTTGCGGGCAACGATGTGCGGCAGGAGGCCATGGAAGAACTACGATCAGCAGGTGGTGATCCTGTCGAAAATGGTAAGCGGGTGGCTCAAAAAGCTGAAACCGTGATTGTATTCGTATTAAATGATCAACAGGTAATTGAAACCATAACCGGCCCAAATGGTGTGCTCGAAGGCTGCAGCGACAGCTCAATTGTTATTTGTATGGCCACCATCGATCGAGACAATTTGCAACGGGTAGCCCAACAGTGTTCCGAAAAACGGATTGGATTCGTGGACTGTCCGTGTACCGGGGGGCCAGCCAGGGTGGAAAATGGCACCCTTACGATGATTGCGGCGGCACCCAAAAAATTACTGCAAACTTGTCGACCGACACTGGAGGTGCTGGGGGAAATTATCGTCGCCGGTGAAACACCGGGCATGGGGCAGGCCGTAAAACACTGTAATCAACTTTTAGTTTGTACCACTCACGCTGCGGTCATGGAAATTATCGCCCTGGCAAAAAAAAGCGGACTGGATCCGCGAATCGTTTGCGAGGTAATTCAGAGTGGAATTGGCGGCAGCGACTACTTCCGGCTTCTTTCGACGAGTGTATTGGAGAATACGCCGGCACCCGGTGGCATGGGCCAGCTTTTTAAGGATATCAGCCTCGTGGTCAATGACGGCAGGCGTGTTGAACTTCCCCTGCTGGTTGCGACCGCGGCGTTTCATTACTTTCTTGCCGCCCAATCCCTGGGCTTGGAAAATCAGGATTCTTCCAAATTAATTCAGGTGATTGAAAAGATGTCGGGAATGGACACCTGATGTTTTAACCCGGATCCGTCGCAGGCGGAAAGTCAAAAAGGATTCATCACGAAAACACGAAACTTGGAAAGCACGAAATTTTTCTTTTCTTTCGTCATTCCGGGCATGACCCGGGCACGAAGTGAAGCTTTAGCGCTATCCAGGTGCTTTCTCAAAGTCTTACGTTACTGAATGCCGGATCGGGCCTGCCCTCAACTTGATTGGGGGTCCGGCAGGACGGATACTGACTTTTACGAGACCATCAAAACTATAACTTTAAATATTGGGAAAGCATTGATTAAATGGAGAGATAATGCCAGAAGACAAGATTAAACTCGGTTACTTCGTCGCAACACCCGAACTTCGTATAGACGAGAAGGTCACGGCCTATCAGGGGGATATGGAAGCAGCCTTTCATACGCTCAGCGAGTTGGGATATGACGGGGCCGAACTGATGATTTTGGACCTGGATTTTGTGGACCGTGACCGGGTGGAACAGTTATCCAGGGAATATGACATAGAGATCCCGGTACTTTGCACCGGCGAGGTCTATGGGCAGGGCGGACTTTCCTTCATGAACCCGGATCAATCCACAAGGACCCAAGCCATCTTGAGGATGAAGAAGATAATTGATAGGGGTAATTTAGACTTTGGAAAAATTTTGAGTATGCTCAAGGCTATTGGTTATAGCGGGTATATCTCAGCTGAGATCAATCAGTATCCAGATCAGGACATCGTCATCGAGGAGACCATTAACGCCTTGAGACCCTTTTTGTAAAGGAGAGAAACCGATGCCGGAACAATCCATGAGTGCTGAATTGAGAGAGAATATGTTCAAATATCGAGAAGAGGCGCAAAGCATGCTTTTTGATCTCGTCTCTATTCAAAGTATTTCCGGGCAAGAAGGGGAGGCCCAGAGGGACCTGCACACAAGATTTTCAGCACTCGCGGGCGAGGCCCATCTCATACCCATGAAGGAGTCCCTTCGGGCTGACGCGAAGTTTGCCTCCGGCATTGATGTTCCCTTTGAAGGGCGCCCTCAAACGCGGTATGTTTGGCAGGGAAAGGGCAAGGGGCGCAGTCTCATCGCCTGTGCCCATGTAGACGTTGTTGGCCCCGGAGATTGGAAAGATGCCTTCGAGCCGAAAGTCGAGGGGGACCGTCTGTATGGCCGGGGAGCTACGGATGACAAGGCTGCCATTGTTTCCATTTTTCTGGCCGTTAAAATACTTCAGGCCCTCGGCGTTCGGCTCCTGGGGGATTTCGAGGTCCACCTCACGAATGAAGAAGAGGTGGGGATGGCCGGGGCTCTGGCCTTTGTCAGGGAGGGATATAGGGCGGATGGCGTGCTGGTGCTGGAGCCCACCGATCATAACATTTATATTGCCAACCGGGGATGTCTTCAGTTCAGAATCCATGTGGAGGGAAAACAGGCCCATCTTGGAAACAAGAGATACGGTGTGAATGCCATCGAAAAAGCCGCAAAAATTATAGATGCCCTGGTGGCCTACGAGGACCGGTTGATCGCTGAAGGCAAAGGCTATCCGCTGTTCGAGAAGTTTGAGTATCCCGGACAGGTGAATGTGGGCACCATCAAGGGGGGTGATTTCTTTTCCATCGTCCCGGATTTGGTGACCATGGATGGCGGGATCGGTTTTCTTCCCATGAAAACAATGGCAGAGGTCGAGAAAGAGTGCCTCGAGGTCATCGATAGAATCGGTGATCTCTGGTTAGAAGATCACTGCCGGGTCGAATTCAATGGCCTGAAAAACGAGCCCTATCAAATGCCATCGAGTCACCCCTTTACCGACGCCCTGATGGAAACCCTACACTCTTTAGGAAGAAATCCCGAGATCGGCGCAATGATGGCCACTTGTGATGCCCGGTATTATTTCAATCAGGGCGGGATGCCAAGCATCGTTTACGGCGGCGCCAACAGTCATTTGGCTCATGCGAAAAAAGAATACGCCGACATCACGGACGTTCTGGAAACAGCCGTCGACTATGCTGCTTTTATGATTGATTGGTGTGGGATTGCAGAATGATGTTGCGAAGATGCGCCAGGTCATATCATATTCTGACAAGACGATATGAATTTTTAAGGTGCCAGGTGGCCCGATATTTGGGATTGACCGAAACGCTTAAGGTCCTCGCATAGGCGAGTCGCTTAATCCCAAATATCGGGCCACTGTGTAGATTTGGAGATATCCCCATGCATATCGCCTTGTCAGAACACGATATGACCTTTGATGATTGAGCTTGTTGATTTAACGCAATTGCGTATGATGATATCATGAAATTGTTTTGTAAAATATTTCTGGGACACAACACCAGTGTCCATCCGTAAACAAGAATAAACCTTAATCCGTTTCCAATTTGGTCCCGCTGTAGCGGGATTTCGATGAGCAAGGCCGCGGATAACACAGCTAAGCGGGAAAATCGCAATTTCAGAATGGGAAAAAACTAGTGTCGATCCGGAAATAGTAGATTTTGGTTCAGGGCAAGGCCTGAGCGGTTTTGCAACCGACGGCGTAGCAGTCCCTGCGATAGCAGGCATAGTGTGACTATTCCGAGGATTGCAAAAATGCGAAAACGCCGCCCTGGGCCAAAAGATGCTGTTTCCGGATCGACACTAAACGAAGAAAAGGAGTTTTACAAGATGAACGTATGGCAAGCCATTATTGATGCCCTGAGGGCTGAGCGCGTCGAATATGTATTCGGATTACCGGGCGGAGATTTATTCTATGACGCCCTCTACGACGTGCCGGAAATCGAAACAGTTCTGGTAAGGGAGGAGAGCTCGGGTCCCTTTATGGCAATGGCCTATGCGCGGCTTACGGGCAGGCCGGGCGTTTGTTATGGCTCCCCCGGACCCGGAGTAGCCAACCTCGTTCCCGGAGTCATGGAAGCCCACTCTGCCTGTATTCCCATCATCGCCATCGGCAGCGCAGCATATCTCGCCACGACCGGCATGGGGGCATTTCAGGAAGTCGATCAGCTCTCGATCATGAAACCTGTGACCAAATGGTCCGAAAGCATAACCCTGGCTGAACGCGTTCCATGGGTCATGCGGCGAGCCTTCACCCTGGCCGCTAATGGAAGACCGGGGCCTGTTTTCATAGAGGTTCCAAAAGACATCGGACTGTTGGAATTTAAGGGGCCT
>JASFPE010000388.1:0-5637 GCA_050116155.1 Desulfobacterales bacterium | reverse complement strand
TCTGTAATGCCAGCAAGGGTCGTGCCAGAGGTTCAATCCATGCGAACCACCGGTCAATGACGAATACATATGGACACAAAAATTAGAAAGAGTCAAATTGATTTTACATTTATGTCAAAATTAGAATAAAAAATTACAAAAATGTAAGAAAACACGGTTTCGCTTTCCTGGCCTTCATGGAAATGGCGGTTCATCCCGGAAACGGTCGCAATCAGCAAACACGGAGGATGCCCATGATCGGGAATTTATTTTTTTGACAACCGGAGCGCTTTGTTTTATAAATCAAATCAACATCACTTCCACAATTCGCCTTTATCTGCTTAAAGTGTCTCTCTTTGTCGATGCATCCAATTATCGAATCGTTTCAATTGCTGGAAAGCGAAAAATAAATTTTATTGGAAAAATAGGGGGGAACCATGCGCAATAACGCATCACCAGCGGTCCAACATAAAGAAATAACCCGCCGGGAGTTTCTGTGGCTTTCATCGATACTTGCCGGTGGTTTGGCGATCGGATGCGCAACCGATCCGGTTACCGGCAGACAACAATTTATGTTGGTGTCCGAAGAAGAGGAGATTCAGGTCGACAAACAGTATTCACCATTTCAATTTTCGGCAGATTATGGTCCGACTCAGGATCAGAAGCTCAATGCGTATATTGATGGCATCGGGAAAAAAATGGCGGCTCGCACGCATCGACCGCACATGCCGTATTCGTTTCGAGTGGTCAATGCCAACTATGTCAATGCATATGCATTTCCGGGCGGAAGCATCGCCGCAACCCGGGGAATCTTGCTGAAGCTCGATAACGAAGCCGAATTGGCCGGGTTGCTGGGTCATGAACTGGGTCATGTGAATGCCCGCCATACCGCCGAACAGATGTCCAAGAGCATGCTCTCCCAGGCTGTTGTGGGTGGAATCTCTATATTAGCAGGAACCCAGGGGGCGGGTTATGGCGAATTGGCCTCTCAATTGGGATCGCTCAGCGCGGGGGCGCTGCTGGCCTCCTATAGTCGCGACAACGAACGGGAAGCAGATGCCTTGGGAATGAAATATATGGTAGAGGGAGGATACGGCTCTAAAGGCTTTGTGGGCTTGATGGATATGCTCAACAGCCTTTCAAAGCAAAAACTTAGTTCGGCTGAATTATTGTTTGCCACCCATCCCATGAGTGATGAGCGCTTTCAAACCGCCGTCGACGCTGCTCAGACAACTTATAAATCCGCTCAAAACAAACCATTGTATCGTGAACGTTATATGGACAATATTGCGAAATTGCGGGCTAAGAAAAATGCTATCGAAGAGATGCAAAAAGGCCAGGAAAATATGATGGAGAAAAAATATGGCGCAGCCGACGATCATTTTCGAAAGGCCTTAAAAAAAGCGCCCCACGATTATGCCGGACTGGTTCTCATGGCGACCTCTCAGCTGCTTCAACAAAACTGGGCTGTCGGACATCAATACGCCGGTATGGCAAAAAAAGTCTACCCCCAGGAAGCCCAGGCCTATCATCTCAGCGGATTTGCAAGAATAAAGCTAAAAAAATTTGAAGAAGCCTATAATGATTTTGTCAAGTTCGATAAATTATTGCCCGGCAATCCCAACACAACGTTTTTTAAAGGCTATTCCCAGGAGGGTATGCAACATTATCGCGAAGCAGCCGCAGAGTATCAGCGCTATTTACAGATGGTCCAAGAGGGAAAATACGCCCAGCACGCCTATCGGCGCCTGAAGCAATGGAAATCTAAGGGGTACATCTGATTGGGAAACATATCATTGAGCTGTTCCCAGGCACAAAACAGCATGTATGTTCACGTTTAAAATTATCAGATACTCGATTCTGGATACTCAATGCTTGATACGCGATGCCCGTTATCGCGTATCGTGCATCAAGTATCGAACATTGAGAATCAAGAATCGAGCATCGCACATAAAAGTCCACCCCTCAACCCATTCATCCCCATCATAACGCAGAATAAATAAAACCCAATTTTACATTTTTGTCATAACTAAATAGATAAACTACAAAATTGTATCTTATTGATATTCTTCTCTCCAGCTTAACGATTTCGTAACTTACCGCATTTTATACTAATATCAGCTTTATCGCATCGGTGGCATGCCCATTGCATTTAAACGCCAAATTGTTTTGTTTGACTCAAGGAGGAATTTAAAAATGAAATTGGTGGTCGCAATGATTCAACCCCACAAATTGACCGATGTCAAGCAGGCATTATTTGACGAGGAGGTCTATGCCATGACGGTTAGCAACGCCCTGGGATGCGGCAACACAATGGGGTATACGGAAACCTACAGAGGCGTGATGCAAGAAGTAAATCTCCTGAAAAAAGTCAGGCTTGAAATAGCCGTTAACGATGATTTTGTCGAACGAACCATTGAGGCCATTATTAAAGGAGCTCGCACGGGTAACGCCGGAGACGGCAAAATTTTTGTAACGGACCTGCCCCAGTGCATTCGCATACGGACCCTCGAGCGAGGCAGCAAAGCAATCTAGTGAATTCAGAATGCGGAAAGTGGAATGCCGAATTAAAAGATAAGAAAAGATCAGCCAGATGCAAAGAGTTGAGATGTGGAGAGATTTAGGAATTGAGGAATTAAGAATGAGAGCAATCACTTTCGCATACAGGCGGATATAATACTTCCAGGAGGTACAACCATGATCGGTATATGGATTGGAATAATCATCATCGCGGCCTTGATTATTCTGGCCTTTATTAAAGCAAATTTGAGAATTTGCCATCCCAACGAGATACTGGTTTTTTCCGGTAGGAAACGTAAGTTAAAAGATGGAACTGAGGTTGGGTACCGTGTCATCAAAGGAGGACGGGGCCTTAAGATTCCCATTATTGAATCCGTCACGCGTCTGCCGTTGACCACCATTCCGATTGACATAGAGCTCACCGGAGCCCTGACCAACGGTCTCATCCCGGTAAATATCGAAGCCATGGCAAATATCAAAATCGCCGGCAGCGAAGATGAAGGCCTCTCCAATGCGCTGGAGCGGTTCTTAGGTAAAAATTTAAATGAGATCTCTCAGATAGCAAAGGAAAACTTAGAGGGTAGTTTGCGGGGCGTGCTGGCCACATTATCACCGGAATCGGCCAATAACAACCGGCTCGAATTTGCTGAAAAGGTGGCCCAGCAGGCCAGAGACGATCTGAGCCGGCTTGGTTTGGTGCTCGATACGTTCAAAATTAAACATTTATCGGACAATGAGGGTTATCTGGATGCCATTGGTCGCAAGAAAAATGCCGAAGTCAGAAGGGATGCCGAAATCGCCGAAGCCAATGCGCAGGCCGAATCAAGACAGGTGGCAGCCGAGGCCCAGCGCATCGGAAATGTGGCCGAAGCCGAAGCCAACGTAACCATCGTGGAAGCCGAAAATAAGCTGCGCGTGAAACGAGCAGACCTGGATGCCGAGGCGCAGCGGATCGAAGCCAAGGCAAAGGTGGCTGGTGAGATCGCCAGGGTAGAGGAAGAACAGCAACTCGAGGCGCAAAGAGTTGCCATGAATCAAAACAAATACGAGGCAGATGTGGTTGTGCCGGCCCGGGCGCAAAAAGAGGCTCTGAAATTAAAAGCCATTGGCGATGCAGCCAGCATTGTCGAAAACGGTAAGGCCACTGCCGAAGCCGTGAATTTGATGCGACAGGAATGGGAAAAAGAAGATACCCGTGAGCTGTTTTTGATCCAGCAGCTTCCGGACATCCTCGATAAGGTCACCAGCGTGGTATCCGAAAATCTTGCCATCGACAAAGTAACCATACTGGACAGCGGCAACGGAAATGGCATGCCCACCTATGTCAAAGGTGTTGCCGGCTCCATTGTGGCCATATTCGAGCAGATCAAGAATGCGACCGGGTTGGATATCCCCGAGATTCTGCAAACACGAAACAAAACCTCAGGAGGGATTACCCGGTAGGGCCACAAACATGATTGAATATTTTGTATTGAATATTGTATATATAAAATCCGCCCCCGGGCAATCAGTAATAAACATGACGGAGCGGAGCGACAACCACAAATATTCAATCTTCAATATTCAATAATCAATTCCAAACCTATGGGATTGGGAAAGGAATCGAAAATGCAGCAGTTAAAATCAAAAAAAGACGTCCTCAAAATTGTCAATGATCGCGATGTGAGCTTTATCCAGATCTGGTTTACGGACATCCTCGGAATTCTTAAATCTTTTGCCATTACGCCATCTGAGCTGGAAGGCGCCTTAACCGAGGGCATGGGATTTGATGGCTCTTCGATCGAAGGATTCGCCCGCATCGAAGAAAGTGACATGATCGCCATGCCGGACCCCACCACGTTTCAGTTCTTACCCTGGCGCCCCCAGGACCGCCCCGTGGCCAGGATGTTTTGCGATATTTTGACGCCCGATGGCTCCCATTATGCGGGCGACCCACGCTATGTGTTCAAACGCGCGCTGCAAAAAGCCGCTGATAAAGGCTACAAATTTTATATTGGTCCGGAGCTGGAATTTTTCTATTTTGAAAATAGTGAGACCCCGAAATTCATCGACATGGGAGGATATTTTGATTCGCGTCCGCTGGATCTGGCCAGCGATTTAAGAAGAGACACGATCTTTATGCTTCAAGGCATGGGAATTCAGGTAGAATACAGCCACCATGAAGTTGCCCCCAGTCAACATGAAATCGATCTGCGCTATGATGAAGGTCTTAGAATGGCCGACAACACCATGACCTACCGGGTCGTCGTCAAGGAGGTCGCCCGGAAGCATGGAGTCTATGCCACCTTTATGCCCAAGCCGATCTTCGGGGAAAACGGCAGCGGGATGCATGTCCATCAATCACTGTTTCGCGGCGATATGAATGCCTTTCACGATCCATCCGATCAATATCATCTGTCCGATATCGCCAAATCATACATTGCCGGCATCATGCGGCATGCCAGGGAAATCGTGGGTGTCACCAACCAATGGGTCAACTCCTACAAGCGCTTGGTGCCGGGATATGAAGCACCGGTCTATATCTCCTGGGCCAGGCGCAATCGCTCGGCCATGATCCGGGTGCCGATGTACAAGCCGGGCAAAGAAGTTGCCACGCGCATCGAGTTCCGTTCGCCCGATCCGGCCTGCAACCCCTATCTGGCCTTTGCCGTCATGCTGACCGCCGGCTTGAAGGGCGTCGATGAGAATTATCCCCTCCCGGAACCCATCGAAGAAGATATCTATGAAATGGATGAGGCTGCCAGAAACAAAGCGGGCATCGTGTCTCTGCCCGGAAGTCTGTTTGAAGCCGTGCAGGAACTGGAAAAAAGTAAGGTGGTTCGCGAAACCCTCGGCGATCATATTTTCCAACAGTTCATTGCCAATAAAAAAATCGAGTGGAACCGTTTCCGGACCCACGTCAGCCAGTATGAAATCGATAATTATCTTCCCAGGCTTTAAAAAAGGAAATGATCTCAAATGCACAAAAAAACAGTAATCTGGATAAGCATTGTGCTGTTAGTAAGCGGATATGCAGCAGGTATCGCAGGAGCAGAAGAAGGGGCATCGGCCCAAACAATTACCATCGATACCGTGGCACTTGATACCGTCTGGACCTTGATCGCGGCTGTTTTGGTGATGTTTATGCAAGCTGGATTT
>JASFPE010000387.1:0-5654 GCA_050116155.1 Desulfobacterales bacterium | reverse complement strand
ATGGCCAAAGCGGCTGGTGCGAATGTTATCATAACGGCTTGTCCGTTTTGCCTGGTAAATATTGAGGATGCCATAAAAGTCAGCGGCCTGGAAGGCGAGATGGAAGCCATCGATCTGTGCGAATTGATCGCAAGGCATATAGTGAAGGAAACATAGTTGCGAGATCCAGGGATTCAGGAATTTAGTCCTCAAATTCTGAAATTTATGCTTTGGCTGTCATTCCATGGATGAATATCGAATATCTAATATTGAATAATGAATGTCGAAGTAAGGCATTTTATCTTTTTATTTATAATAAATGACAGAGAGAAGCGATACCACACTTCGATATTCGAAATTCCTTGTTCGATATTCGATATTGATATTTAATATCTTCTAAATTATTCATTACAAATAACAAGGAAAAATTAACGGATAATCAATAACAAATCAGGGGGGAATAATATGGAAATTCTAGTTTGTGTAAAACGGGTTCCCGATACCGCTGAGAATGAGATCGAGGTCAACAGCGATGGGTCCGACATCGAGCGCGACGATCTGGTCTACTCGGTGAATGAATGGGATAATTATGCGGTGGAGGAAGCCATTCAGATTGTCGACAAGGCCGGCGGCTCGGTTACGGTGGTTTCGGTCGGTGATGAAGAATCCGAAGAAGTGGTCCGCAGAGAAATGGCCATGGGTGCCAACGATGGTGTTCTGGTCTCAGATGATGCATTTGAGAGATCGGATGGAAAGGGCATCGCTACGCTTTTAAAAGGAGTGGTTGAAAAGGGCAACTATGATTTAATCCTCACCGGTGCGTTGGCTGATGACGGGGCCGGACAGGTCGGCGGGATGCTGGCGGCGATGCTGGATGTGCCCTATGCTTCGGTGGTCAATTATATTGAGGTGCTCGATGACCAGAAACTCAAAGTTGGTCGGGAAATAGAAGGCGGCAATGTAGAGATGAATGAGATCAACCTCCCCTGTGTGCTTTCAATTCAAACCGGTATTAACGAACCCCGCTATGTCGGTATTCGCGGCATCCGCAAAGTTGCCTCGGTGGATATCCCGGTATGGGGCCCGTCGGATCTGGGAATTGACACGGCGACAGTTGGTGAAGCCGGGGCAAATGTAAAGCGGGTGGACTATTTTGTCCCCGAACTCGGTGAAGGCGCCGATATACTGGAAGGCAGCATGGAAGAGATTGCCGACAAATTGATTGAACTTCTAAAAGCTAAAGGAGGAATTAAATAATGGCCGGACAGGTTTTTGCATATATCACACATAAGGAAGGGGTGGCCGATGATTCAGCCTTAGAGCTTGTTGCGGCAGCCGGAAAGATTGTTCCGGATGCGACGGTCACTGCCATTGTCACGGGTTCAGGAGAAAATCTGGATACGGTGTGCAACGCGATGGCGGCATCGTACAGTGAAGTATGGAAATTTGAAAATGAGGCCCTGGCCTATCCCAATGCCGAAGTTATTCGAAAATTATTGGTAAGCAGCTTACCGGCTGATGCCATTGTCCTGGTGCCCCATGACACATTCGGGATGGATCTTGCGCCGGGTCTTTCCATTAAATTGGATTCAGCCTTTATTGCAGATGTGGTCGACTTTGAAGGATTGAATGGGAATACTCTCAAAGTCATCCGGCAGGAATACAGCGGCCAGGTCAGCACGCATGTCACCTGCGACATATCTGCAGGGGTTGTGTTAAATATTCGGGGTGGGGTGTTTGCGGCCGATGAAAGCAAGGCCGCCGGGGGCCAGGTCGTGGATAAATCCGGTGAAGCCGGGGACCTGTCTGCCTTGCGGAAATATCTTGAAATCGTTGAGGCGGAAGTTGGCGATGTAGATATTACCAAAGAGGATATCCTTGTTTCGGTTGGCCGGGGCATTGAAGATGAAGATAATATTGAAATCGCCGAAGAACTGGCCGAAGCCATGGGCGGCGTTGTTTCATGTTCCAGACCGATTGTGGATGCCAAATGGCTTGAAAAATCACGCCAGGTCGGCACCTCCGGGCAAACCGTCAAGCCAAAAGTTTATCTGGCGCTGGGAATCAGCGGCTCATTCCAGCATCTGGGCGGATTGAAAGGCAATCCGTTTATCGTGGCGGTCAATAAAAATTTGAAAGCCCCGATTTTCCAGGTTGCAGATATCGGTGTGGTGGAGGATTTACTTGAATTCGTTCCGGTTCTGACGGAAAAGATTCAAGAAGGTTGATTCTACACTTATTCTCATTTTACCTGTTGATATCGATATAGCCATTTGATTCCGCGCTGGAGGCAGACGGCTATTCTTTTCTTCGGCACGATGTGCATGGTTTCCTGAACAAGGCCAGGGCTCCGGGTTTAGGGTGTCAGAACGGTAATAAAAGGATGGTGTCAGGTGTCAGGTGTCAGGCTAAATAATTTAGGAATTGCGAATTTAGAAATTTTGCAATTAAACATAGGTCAAATTTTTTTTTCAATTCTCTAATCCCTAAATTCCTGAGTTCATGAATTTTTAGAAGTCTTTCCTGACATCTGACACCTGACACCCGACATCTGAAACCTTAGAGGTCACACTCGACACCTGAAATCTGATTGCAACTAATTTCTTTTTGATACTGGGGTTTTCCGACATGAAGAAGGGTGCTTTCTTTAAAACCATCCGGGTTGTCGTCGTCCTGTGTGTATCTCTGGTGATTTCAATTTTGCTGGTCAGGCTGAAGCCTGAAGCTGAACGACAACTGCCGGTTGATGCCGGACGCCTTGTTGAGGTCATGCCCGTGAAGGCGCAACAGGTCAATTTATATGTTGAAGCCTATGGCACCGTAAGACCCCGTGAGTCATTGCGTCTGGTTGCCGAGGTCCGTGGACAAATTGTCGACATTGATCCATCGTTTGAAGAGGGCAGTTATGTTCAGAGAGGGACGACATTGATCCGCATCGATCCGCGCAACTATCAATTGGCGGTCAATCGAAGAAAGGTACAGATTAAGCAGGTTGAAGCGGAGATCAAACGTTTGCAGCAGGAAGTGGTAAATCTTGAAGCCAGGATAAAAATTGCCAAATCGGATGTTACTCTGGCCAAGAATGAATACTCTCGGTTGAAACAGCTTATTGATCGAAAAGTAATTGCGCAATCTCAGCTTGATAAAACCGAGCAGGCCTATCTGGTGAGCCTCGAGCGCCTTCAGGCGCTTGAGAACCAGTTGGCCCTGACCGATCCGCAATTTGAACAACTCGTTGCCCAACGGGACATGACCCGGGTTTCGCTGCAGGAGGCACAATTGGATCTTGAACGCACCGGTATCATGGCACCCTTTGATGGCTGGGCATTGGAAAAGGCAGTTGAAAGAGGGCAACATGTAAACGCCGGGCAATATCTGGGTAAGATATACAATGCCGGTGAATTGGAAATCGAGGTGAGAATCCCGATCAAAGATTTTAAGTGGTTGCCTGACAGTGTGGACGTAAGTCCGTCCGCTGATGCAGATATCATCTTCACCAGTGGTGAAACCCAATATGCTTGGAAGGGCCAGGTTACCAGGATCAAGGCGCAAATGGAAGAAAAAACACGGACGATCCCGGTGATCGTTGAAGTTGATGAAACGTTGACGGCAGCAAATACAGATGGTTCCCTCCGATTGAGACCGGGAATGTTTGTCGCTGTTCGAATTAAGGGCAGAAAGATAAATAACGCCTATGTTCTGCCGCGGCATGTGGTGTATCCCGGCGACGTCGTTTACACAGTTGAAGAGAATCAGCTAAAAATTACACCGGTGAATATTCTACGCAGTTACAAGGAGACCGTCATCATAGATGATGGCTTATCCGACGGTGATCAGATTATAAAATCGCCGATATCTTCGGCAACAGATGGAATGCGTGTCAGGCTGCAAGATTAATGTTTTTAATTACAGATTACAGATTTCGGATTCCTCAAGGCCAATGAAGGGGTTTACATTTCAGGTTTCAGGTGTCAGGATTATTGTCACTAGCCGCTGGTCTCTTGTCTCTGGCATAAGATCAGACAGTCGTGCGTTTTTGACCAGCTGCCAGAGGCCAGTAGCCAGAAACCAGAGACCAGAAGCCTGACACCTGACACCTGACACCTGACACCAAGAACCAGCAACTGATAACTACTTTCTAATAACTATTGGCGAACAAGATGCGTGCGTTAGGTAAGTGGTCCATAAAAAATAACGTTACCGTCAACCTGGTCATGATTTTTATTATCGTGGCCGGGGTGTTTACCGTGGTCAAGATGCGCAGGGAAATGTTTCCTCAGTTCGCCTTGGATATGATTTATGTTGGCGTGGCGTATCCCGGCTCAAGCCCGGATGAGGTGGAAGAGGGCATCTGTATCAAAATCGAAGAGAAGATAGAAAGTATTGATGGTATCGATCGGATGGTTTCCACCGCCCGGGAAGGTTTCGGTGAAGTTGTTGTAGAACTTGAACCCGGTGCGGATGCGCAAAAGGTATTAGATGAAATCAAAGCCGAAGTGGATCGTATCGACACCTTTCCCGAAGAAGCTGAAGAGCCGAAGGTGATCGAAATATTGCACCGGGATCCCATTATTTCTGTGGCTATTTACGGAGATGTCTCTGAAAAATTGCTGCGCTCAATTGCCGAGGATATCCGCGATGATCTCCTGGAAGCCGATCCTGCTTCAAGGACGAATTCAAACGGATTGCAGGTTATTGTTAATTCAATTGTAGAACGTTTGCGCTTTAAAAAACCGGATACGATCACCCAGATAGATCTTGTGGGGGTGCGCAATTATGAGATTGCAGTTGAAGTTTCCGAAGAGGCGCTTCGACGTTACGGTATTTCTTTTGATCAAGTGACCGGTGCGGTTCGTAGCGGAAGTATTGACCTCCCCGGGGGTAAAATCAAAACCAAACAGGGCGAGATCCTGGTCAGGTCCAAAGGCCAGCTGTATACGGGAAAAGAATTTGAGCAAATTCCGCTGATCACGGTGGCGGACGGAACAGTGGTCCGGCTCGGCCAGGTGGCCCGTGTGATCGATGGATTTGAAGATACCGATATTAAGACGCGTTTTAATGGCAAGCCGGCCGCCATTGTCCAGGTGCGACGCACCAATGACCAAGATGTCATCGGTCTTGCGCGGATCGTCAAGGATTTTGTTGGTCGACACGGCCATATGCTACCTGAGGGTGTCCAGTTTGCCATCTGGGGCGATATCTCCGTCATGGTACAGGACCGAATCGACTTGCTGCTTCGCAACGGCTTTCAGGGTATCTTTTTGGTGTTTATCGCCCTGGCACTTTTTTTGAATTTTCGGCTGGCCTTTTGGGTGTCCCTCGGCATACCCATTTCGTTCATGGGAGCCTTTCTGGTGCTTGACGCCTCGGATCAAACCATTAATATGATATCGCTGTTTGCCTTTATTATGACCCTGGGAATTCTTGTGGACGACGCCATTATAGTGGGCGAGAATGCCTATTCCCACTATGGCCGGGGAAAATCACCGGCCGCAGCTGTGGTAGACGGTTTGAAAGAAGTCGGGGGGCCGGTGGTCATGGCCGTTACGACCACTATTGTGGCTTTTTTACCATTAATGTTTATCGCCGGTATTATGGGCAAGTTCATTGCGGTTATGCCCATGGCCGTGATTGCCATCCTGGTTGTTTCTCTGTTAGAAGCCCTGGTCATTTTA
>JASFPE010000386.1:0-5658 GCA_050116155.1 Desulfobacterales bacterium | reverse complement strand
GGTCAGGGTGGTTTTACGAGACGGAAAAACCTTGGAGGCTTCCACGGTTTTGGCCTCAGGAGAATATGATCATGCTCCTCTCGGCGACGAAGAACTTAGCGAAAAATTCCTGTCTTTGGCTTCGGACCCGCTGGGTCAGCAAAAAACCACCGACCTGCTGGATAAATTATGGCATCTTGACGCTGTCGAGGACATCACAGAGATAAGCCATCTGTTTACAAAATAACCGTCACAGCCGCTGGATCACCGTTTTATCCAGGCGAGCAAAGGCTGCAGTTAGCCTTGATCCGCGTGAATTTTAAATAAGCGAGTTCATGGATTCAAAGGAAGGGAGAGGGACATGATCAAATCTTTGACGTTTCTCAAACGAAAAGCCGGCCTCAGCAAGGAGGAGTTTCTCAAGTATTGGAAAGAAAAGCACGGACCCCTGGCAGCCAAAGTCGTACCCGGGCTTAAAAAATATGTCCAGTGTCACCCAGTACCCGGCTTTGAGTCTGACATCGATGGGATCGTGGAGCTCTGGTGGGACAGTCCGGAATCTTTCCAGGCATTTTTATCCTGGAGGGAGACGGATGCGGCCCGGGTCCTGAAGGACGATGAGGAACAGTTTGTAGATACGAGCCGGTGGGTGAGGTTTGTTGCCCAAGAGCACCTGATCGTAGAAAAATAGTTGGCAGCGTGTATATTCGCAGCAGCTATTTACGGACAGGAGATATCTAGCATTTAGCTTAAGACTCGATTTTCGATGTGAGCTCCGCGATGACTTCCTCAGAGGTGTTCACCTTTCCAAATAGGCGCTGAAATGTCGTCATCGCAGCATCATGGTAGCTTTGATCAGAAGCCCCACACCCATCCTCGATCAACACACATCGGAATCCCCTGTCGGCGGCATCACGCGCCGTGGTCTCTACACACATATTGGTCGAAACCCCCGTAAAGAGAAGGTATTTTAATCCCCTCGACCACAAGATGGAATCCAGATTGGTTGAACTAAATGCGCCAATGGTCGTTTTATGGACGATGAGCTCTTCTCCCTGTGGTTGGATTTCATCTAAAATTCGGTGCTCATCAGAACCCAGGTAATTGTTTGAGGACTGAAAAAGTGCCTTGAGATGGGGAAGGGCATCGCAGTAGTCCTTTGACTTTGATCCCATCGTCAGGTAGATGACCGACAACTGATGCTTCCGGAAAAACGACAATAACCGCTTGATGGTCGGCACCGTTACCCCTTCGATCCGATCAAACCGATACTTGGCAAGTTCCGATTTGCCCTGCTCACTCAGCAATTTGCCCAGCCCCTTATTTCGTGAAGCCGATGCATATTGCATATCCACGATGATCAGGGCCGTAGATTTGGGCTCGAGTTCGAAATCACTCGTAAACGCTGTGATGTAGTCATTGGTCACTTGCGGAATCATGAAAGCCCTCCCTGTAACCCATATACGGTCTTCGCTATTTTTTAGGCCGGGATCCGTTGGCGGGTACAAATCTATCGGCCTTTTGTTTTTTATAAATGCAACCCTTGTGTACTTTACATTTTTCATGCGGTGCCACACAGTCCGGGAGTGATTCGGGGATACCGCTTTCTGAAATGCCTTTGACAGCCTGAATGGTCCTTAAGATTTTTTGAACGTCGTCTTTTTGTCCTTCAATATGCATGGTTGTGCCGCCTTCGGCCCCGGAGATCCCGCCTTTTCCGATCACCGTGCAGTCGACCTCGCCCAGTACGGTAATGGCCTCTTTTTCCGTCATGACCCGGCCGACAATGGGTGTCAACCCGACGGCCATACCCAGCGATGCGTCGACGTCTTTGCGCCCTGTTTTTAAGATGATATCATTGACCGAACCCGGTATCAGTTTCTCCAGCCCGACGGCGACAATGATATGGCTGATTTCTGACATGATCCCGGAGATAATCTTTGCAGGTTTGCCGCCCAAAGCGACCCCATACATCAGGGCCGTGTCGCCGTACACATCGATCGCATTGGCGCCGAATATGGCCACGTCCTCGCTTTTCAGTGACGCTGCAGTTTCTTCCAAAATTTCGTCAACCGCCCGCAATTCCCCGTTTTCGATCAGCGCACAATGGAATTTACCTGAGAAATTATTGGCCATCATGGCTCCCTGCGGGCTGATTCTGCCGGCGATCAGCAGCGGTTTGCCGGTTAATTCCTCGCAGACCGCTGATACGGTGGTTCCGCCTTTCAGAAAGATCTTTCCTGATTTGAACGCCCTTTGCACCTCAGGAAGCGCGGCAATGCCTTTGGCAATGATTCTTTTGGCTTCCGGGACCGTTAAGCTGACTTGAACCTTCATTTCCTTTCCCCCCATGCGGATATATGGATTTGCGATAACAGTTGCTTTAGGCTAAAAACCCTGTCGATCCTCTTTGAAAATCTTTCCTGGCAGTAGTTTTTCAGATTAATTTTTAGGAAATCCAGCGATGAAAATGCACTTTCTTTAACTTAATCGAATTTGTCAATGAAAACTATCCCCTTGATATTTGATTCACTTCATAGTTTAATAAAATCCTTTTCATCGACGAACAACCCGTAATGCGTAACTTTCAATCTCGGAGGTCTCCATATGCCGGATCACAATACTGACGCCGACTCTGTTCGGAGCTTGAATTTAAAAAATTCCGAGCCCCGCGCGGCGGGATGGACGACATCAAGTTTAGCCGATACCTTAGCCGAATTCACAACGAAACTCAACTTTGACATGCTGCCTGAGGAAGTCATCCATCAGGGTACACGCATTGTGCGCGACACCCTGGGTACGATGTTGGCAGGTGCTACCATCCCTGAGATCCAGAATCTCGTGCAATTCAGTGCCAGGTTGAGTGGCCCCGGAAATTCATCACTGATGGGCTGCTCGCATTCATGTAATCCTCTCTTTGCAGCCCTTGTAAATGGTACCGGTGCCGTTACCCTGGAATTGGATGAAGGAAACCAATTTGCCATAAACCATCCGTCCGTGCACATATTCCCGGTGGCTTTAGCTCTGGCAGAAGATCACAAACTCTCAGGCAAAGAGCTATTAACAGCTTTTATTGCCGGCTATGAGGTGGCTGTTCGCCTTGGCCGCGCAACCCGTCTCAAGTGGCCCGTGCATCCATTCGGCACCCATGCCACGGTTGGAGCAGCGGCTTGCGCTTCGAAATTACTGGGCCTCGATGTGACTCGAACAGCCGGGGCGCTTGATATGGCGGCCGGAATGTGTATTGCATCATCCCAAACGGCTGCAAATAGCGGGGCGGCGGTTCGCAATCTGGTCACCGGGCTGAGCAATCATAACGGTTTGCTCGCCGCCATGCTTATCGGTGCGGGCTTTACCGGGGAGCCGGGTGCCATGAACGTCGTTTTCGGAAGTATTCTGGGGGAGTCTTTTGATGAGCAAGGGGTGGGCACGGATTTGGGCTCTGAATTTTACATTACCCGCAATTATTTTAAAATCCATGCTTGTAGCCGATGGAACCACGCTCCCATCGAGGCCATGGCCAATCTGATGGAGAAAGCGGCGTTTGACGTTCAGGATGTTGATCAAATTACGGTTTGGACCTATGACCCTGCGACCCGTCTCAGCTGGAATGCTCCCGTCAATGGCTATGCCGCAAAGCACTCCATACCGTACAATGTGGCCGTACGGCTGGTTCGAGGGTCAAATGATTTGACAGCCTATTCCGACGAGGTCGTATCCGATCCCCCAGTGCAAGCCACAGCCCAAAAAGTTAAAGTGCTCGAAGATCCCAAACTGACAGCCATGCTGCCTGATGTGAGGCCGGCCCGGGTGGAGGTCAAACTGCTTTCCGGGGAGATATTCACTGAAACAGTTGAACGCCCGATGGGGGGATTCGATCGGCCACTTTCAGATCAAGAACTGATCGAAAAATTCAATCAATTGGCAGGGATGATATTGCGGCCTTCTGCGATTTCCTCCTTGGAACACATGCTGCAGCATCTACCCGATTTGGAAGATGTCGGCATGCTGAGTCCGCTGTTGCGGGGTGCACGGCCTTGAATGAGAATCGTTAGGGTAATATTGCACTGAAAAGGAGATGTGTTGATGGAGAAGCGTTATTTTGATCTCAGTGATAGAATAGCCGTCATTACCGGGGGTGGAACAGGCATTGGCAAGGCGATCGCCGGCGGTCTTGCAGAAGCCGGTGCTACGGTCGTACTCTGCGGAAGGCGACGCCACAAGTGTGAAGCCGCCTGTCAAGAGATCAGGTCAAAGACCGGGTCGGAGACATATGCCTGCCAATGTGATGTTACAAATAAGAAACAGATTGAAGAACTCGTCAGCGACACCATCAATCGCTTCGGACACATTCATATTTTGGTAAATAATGCGGGTGTTGCGAGCAATTACCATGTGCTTGACATGCCTGAAGAAGAATGGGACCGCGTGCTGGACACCAATCTTAAAGGGTGTTTTCTATTCAGCCAGGCGGTTGGCAAAATCATGGCCGCCCGAAAGAGCGGCACCATTATCAATATCGGTTCCCAGCTTGGTGAAGTGACCAAACCCCATAGGGTGCATTATTCGACTTCCAAAGGTGGCATCAAAATATTAACCAAAGCGCTTGCGGTTGACCTGGCATCTTTCGGCATCCGTGTGAATGCCGTTGCGCCGGGTCCTGTTGATACGGAAATGGCAAGGCCGGCTCTGTCAGATCCAGATTTGAAATCGAAAATCTTGGACCACATTCCACTCGGACGTGTCGGTCAAACTGATGATATCAGCGGTGCCGTGGTATTCCTGGCCTCCGATGCGGCTTCATATATAACCGGCGTGACGCTGTACGTGGATGGCGGCTATTTAGCTGTGTAGGCAGGGAGCCAAAGGCAAAAAATAGATCTGATCAAAGCGGCATGCCCCTATGATAAGTGAGCCGTGTTTTTGCTTGACAGAGTGTCAGACGACATTGTATTGAAGATATCACTTTATAACTTGGTGTTTGATTATTTTAGTGGTCTGTTGATCCTTGATAATTGTTTCACAAGAGGCTTTTTCATCTCCAGCAGTATAGTTCGGTAAATGATATGAACCTCATCTATTCAGAACTGGGGTGTAGCGCATGACCCTGCCAAGTCTTCCTCTCTTACTTCAATCCATTATCAGTGGTATCCTTATTGGAGGCGTCTACAGTCTTGTTGCCATCGGATTGTCACTGATTTTTGGAGTGATGAAAATCATCAACTTTGCCCACGGTTCCTTTATGATGTTGGGCATGTTTACCACCTATTGGCTGTATGTGCTCCTGGGCATTGATCCTTATTTGTCGCTGCTGCTAACGATTCCGCTGCTTTTTGTCTTCGGGCTCCTGGTGGAACGTTTCTTGATTGACAAGATCCTGGATTCGCCGGAGCACAATCAGCTGCTGCTCACCCTCGGCATATCCCTGGTGATCGAAAACCTGGCCCTGTTTCTATGGAGTCCGAATTTCCGAACTATAGATGTTTCCTATGCAAATAAAGCGACGACTTTGGGGCCTGTGATGATCAGTTTTCCAAAAGTTGTCGCTTTTGTGTTCGCCATATTTTTAACCGGCCTGCTTTACTATTTTTTGAAGAATACCGATTTGGGAAAGGCAATCCGGGCGGCATCCGAAGAAAAGGAAGGTGCTTTAACCGTGGGCATCAACCTGAAAAAGAT
>JASFPE010000385.1:0-5693 GCA_050116155.1 Desulfobacterales bacterium | reverse complement strand
AAATCCGAATTCGAAGGTGAATGGAAAGGCGGGTTGTCCACGAGCTCATCTGGCTTTGCAGCAGGTGTATGATCCGGATCGAATCAAAACCCCGATGAAACGAACCAATCCCCAAAAGGGACGCAGCAAGGACCCGAAATTTGTGCCCATCTCCTGGGATGAGGCCCTCGACACCATCGCCGACAAAATTATGGAGCTTCGAAACAACGGCGAAACCCACAAATACATGCTTATGCGCGGGCGTTATACCTATATGCGGGATGTGCTCTATGATCGCATGACCAAAATCATCGGTTCACCCAACAACATCTCCCACAGCGCGATCTGCGCTGAGGCGGAAAAATTCGGCCCTTACTATACAGAAGCGTACTGGGGTTACCGGCAATATGATGTCAAAAATGCCCGCTATGTTCTCCTGTGGGGCGCCGATCCCCTGGCCGCCAACCGGCAGGTTTCTTATTATTCTTCGGTTTGGGGAGATGCGATTGATTCGGCCACGATTGCCATTGTCGAACCCCGGCTTTCGGCCACCGCGGCCAAAGCCGATGAGTGGCTGCCGCTCAAACCCGGCACGGATGGTGCGTTGGCGGTGGCGATCGCGCATGTTCTGCTCACCGAGGGACTCTGGTATAAAGACTTCGTTGGTGACTTTACTGACGGCGAAAACCGTTTTATGGCCGGACAATATGTCGATGAGGAAATGTTCGAAGAAAAACACACCAACGGCATTGTCAAGTGGTGGAATCTGGAGCTGAAAGACAAAACGCCGGATTGGGCTGCAAAAATAACCGGCCTGCTGGCAGAGCAGATCAAACGGGTCGCTATCGGTTACGGCCGAGCGGCACCCCACGCCATTTCCTGGCTGGGTGGCGGGCCCTGCATGCAGGTCCGCGGCGCTTACGCCAGCATGGCGGTGCACGCCTTAAACGGAATTGTCGGGGCGGTGGACAATATCGGCGGTACGCAGCAGAGCAACAAAGAATACACCTCAAAGTTTCCGAAACCCGATGATTATATGGATGAAATTGCGAAAAAGGGTAAAAAGCATGGAAAAATCGACCATCGCGGCAGATTGGAGTTTCCCGCGCTAAACAAAAAATCTGGCGGCGGCGTGGTGACCAACAATGCGGCGGACGGTATTTTAAAGGCCGATCCCAATGAAATCAAGGTGGCCATTGGATACATGAACAACTTTACCTTTTCCTGTCCCCAGCCCGAGCGCTGGGAGCGTGCCTTGGCCAAGATACCTTTCCTGGTGCATATCACCACCAACGCTTCCGAGTTTTCCTGGTTCGCCGATATCTTGCTGCCCGATACCCACCACATCGCCGAAAAATGGGGGTATGTCAAATCCATCGGCAACGGATACCGGCAGGTGACGCTCATGCAACCGGTTGTCGAGCCGGTGTGGGAATATAAAATCGATGAGACCGAAATTCCCTGGCTGATTGCCGAAAAATTGGCGGAGAGAGGGTTTGACAATCTGTTGCGCCATTACAAGGCATACAAGGATCCGGAGACCGGCAAGGAACCGACCAACGAAAAAGAATTTTCGCTCTATGCCCTCAAACATGCCACCCAGAATCTCTGGGACCCGGCCAAATACAAAGGTGGTGATAAATTCAACGGTTGGGAAAACTTTCTCAAAGCCGGTGTCTGGAATTCCGACCCCTATCCGTACCGCAAAAAATGGGGCAATATGAAGACCAAAACCAAAAAGTTTGAATTCTACAGCGAGACCCTCAAAGAGGTTCTTGAAAAGCATGCTGAAAAGCACAACACAACCGTCGACAATGTTCTGGAGGTATGCAACTACCAAGCTCGCGGGGAAATGGCGTTTGTTCCCCATTATGAAGAGCCGTTTATTGCCGGGGATGAAAAAGAATACCCGTTCATCCACGTGGATTACAAATCCAGGCTCAACCGCGAGGGCCGCTCGGCCAATTGCACCTGGTATCATGATTTTAAAGATGTCGATCCCGGTGATGTGGCCTGGCAAGATGTCGCCAAGATCAATCCCAGAGACGCCAAACCGCTGGGAATCAAGGATGGAGATACGGTTAAACTGACATCTCCCACCGGCAGCCTGATCTGTACCGCAAAATTGTGGGAGGGCGTCAGGCCCGGCACGATCGCCAAGTGCTACGGCCAGGGCCATTGGGCCTACGGCCGGGTGGCATCCTTAGAATTCGGCAAAGTACCCCGGGGCGGCAGCAGCAATGACCTGATCCCGGCCCAGTACGACCGTTTGAGTGGCAGCACGGCCTATTACGCGACCACCAGAATCAAAATCGAAAAAGCTTAGGAGGTGAACAATGCCTAGATATGCCATGGTAATTGATTTACAGCGCTGTGTCGGGTGCGGCGCCTGCAGCATTGCCTGCAGAAACGAAAACAATGTGCCCGACGGCATCTACTGGTCCAACAAAATCACCGAAACGCAGGGTACATTTCCCAATGTGCGCTACCATTATATTCCGACGCTCTGCAATCACTGCGAGAATGCACCCTGCGTCAGGGGCTGTCCGACAAAAGCCATGCACAAACTGGAAAACGGCATCACCATGCATGATCCCGACAAATGCATCGGCTGCAAGTACTGTGAATTCAACTGTCCCTATGGAGTGATCTACTTTAACTGGAAAAAACCCCATCAATTCTGGCGCGATGACAAAGCCCTGATCAAGGGGGGCACGAGCGCGCCAAAGGAAGAGGCCCAGAAGGTGGGCGGCAAAGTCGTGCCGTACTACAACCCCGAAAGAGATGATACCCTGCCGGGAATCCGCCCCAAAGGTGTGGTGGAAAAATGCACTTTCTGCGACCACCGAGTCAAAAAAGGGCAATTGCCATACTGTGTCGAGGCCTGTCCGGCCGACGCGCGTGTCTTCGGTGACATTTCCGATCCCAACAGCGACGTTAGTAAGCTCTTAGGAAAATTTCGCCCCTTTCGGTTGCGGGAACAAATCGGCACCGAACCCCACGTTTTTTACATCAGGGATTTCAACCCGGCCCATTACCAGCCGACCAAAGGAGGTGTTTAAATGAGCGAGAAAAAAGGATTATACGGCACATGGCTCGTGGTTCTCGGTATCGCGATCCTACTTGGTTTATATGCTGCCATCAGACTCTTTGCCCAGGGCCACTACCTTTTTAATACCAACGATGTCATTATCTGGTCGTTGCCTTTAGGCGTTTATATATTTCTGGCACTGACCAGTTCCGGCCTGACCCTTCTGGCCGGAGTTCCGCTGGTGCTCAAAGTGAAGAAATATGAGCCTTTTGCCAAACGCCTGGTGTTTTTGGCCATCGCCACTTTGCTGGGCGGTTTTGTGGCCATTGGGCTGGAGCTCGGCAATGTTTTTCACATGATCTACATCATGCTGTCGCCGAACTTTTCGTCTCCCATCTGGTGGATGGGCTTTATCTATAGTGTGGAGCTGGTGGTGTTGATCGTCAAATTCGGGATAATGCACAAGGGCAACTGGCACAGCGGCTTCAGCAATGCCCTGGGTGTTATATCGTTTCTGCTGGCCCTGATAGCGCCCTTAATGATCGGCTCGGTTTTCGGCATCACCGAATCGCGAGTCACCTATTTCGGTCCGATGATGTCTGTTTACAGTCTGGTTCTGGGGCTGCTTAGCGGCACCGCCCTGTTTTTGCTGTACAGCATGATCTTCCATCGCGTCACCGGTGACGGTACGGTTGAAAGTCAGACCTCGCTTTACAATGATTTTACCAGCATCTTCAGGTATGTCGCCGGAATCGCCGTGATCTTTACCATTGTCAAATTCGCCATTGAATCGGCCACCGTGATTCCGGAATTTCTGGTTTACCACCAATTTGCACATGCTTTCGGCGAAATCCGTGGTGTTCACATTGAAGTCGTGCTGGGGCTTTTTCTGCCGTTTGTGTTGCTGCTGATACCCTCGGTGCGCCAAAGTGCAGGCGGCAAGATCGTCACCTCGGCTTTGATTCTAATCGGCACGCTGATGATGCACATGGAAATAT
Source organism: Desulfobacterales bacterium (assembly GCA_050116155.1). Lineage (GTDB taxonomy): Bacteria > Desulfobacterota > Desulfobacteria > Desulfobacterales > JAHEIW01. The sequence goes on along the minus strand of JASFPE010000385.1, from coordinate 1,685 downwards.
TGCTGGCCGGACAAAGCCATCCGGTAGGGCCCAAAGCCGAACAATATCAGACGTTCATTGGCTATTTTCCGAGTATCTGGGAATGGCTGGTGTTTTTGTTTGCGCTGGCCATCATGTTGTTATTATACACCCTGGGAGAACGCTACCTGAAACTGGCGGAAGTACCACAATAAACAAAGAAAAAAAAGACATGCGATGCCGGTCCGAAAACTAGACGGCGGGCCGGCATCACATCAGACCAACCGCTTTTGAGGATAGATATGAAAACAAAAAACCTGTTGAACAATGAACTCTCGAGAATGGAGGCATTTCGACTGTTGAGCGAATTCTATTTTCTGCCGGATTCAGGATTATCTGAAAAGTTGAAAAACCTGGAATTCAACATCGCCAATGTGTGCGAACCGGCGGCTGGTTTTATCCAGAGTATGCGCAAAGCTTTCAAAGCCGGTGCCTATCTTGAACCGTTAAAAGTCGATTTTTCAAAACTGTTTGTCGGCCCGTATAAGCTGCTGGCTGCGCCTTATGGATCGGTATATTTAGACGACGCAAGGCAAATTTTGGGCGAATCAACCCTTGACGTTACAAGCAGATACCGGGAAGCGGGCTTGGACACGGCCAAGAATTTTAAAGACGCCCCCGATCATATCGCCGCTGAACTTGAATTCATGTATTATTTGATTTTCAGAGAAATCGAAGGCTTCTCCAAATCAGACACAGAAACAGGTTTTGGTTTCATTCAAAAACAAAAATCTTTTCTGAAAGATCACCTCATGGCCTGGGTGCCGGAATTTGCTGGCAGCATCATAAAATATGCTGAAAATCCGTTTTACCCAAAACTGGCAAAAGCAACCGAAGTTTTTTTGAAAGAGAATTACCGGGTGGTTTGCATAGTTCTTGATTCCGTGAAGCTTAATTCAGAAAAACACGTTGAAATAAATTCGCTCCGGGTGTAATGGGTGTTGTGTTTCGAATCTGCCGATAATCAAACCTGTTTAACCTGACTTTTCAAAAAGGAGCGATTATGTATCTGCCCAAAATTTACGAAAAGTTCTCGGCGAAATTTCCGGAAGTATTTAAGGATTTTCAAGCGTTGGGCAAGACCTGCCGGGAGTCCGGGCCCCTCGAGCAAAAATACCAGGACCTCGCCAATCTGGGCATTGCCATCGGCACCAATTCCCGCGGAGCGGTAATGTCGCAAACTCGCAAGGCCCTGGAATCCGGTGCCAGCAAAGAAGAAATTGCCCATGTCGTATTATTATCATTGACGACCATCGGTTTCCCAAGCATGATGGCGGCCATGGGCTGGGTGGATGAAGTGTTGGAAGGTTCTTGACCTCTATTTGCAGAAATGTTAGAAGCTGTCTGTCGTTTCGACCCAGGTCAAAGACACAAATCGTTTTATAGGTTATAAACGATATTAACTTCTGAATTTTTTTTGCCTTTAGTTATGTTAATTTTAACATATACCACAGAGTAGGTTCAGGGTTTCTGGCCGTTGGCCACTGGATAGGCTAAGTGTTGGGGGGTCAGGTACACCGATTCGGAATGCGGAATGCGGAATGTGGAAAAATCAAAGAGCAAACGCGCAACCCGAAACGCGTAACGCGTAACGCATGACCCTGACACCTGAAACCAGTATGAGAAAGGACAATACTGAACATGGATACCTTTGAGGTTCTCTTGAG
>JASFPE010000384.1:0-5720 GCA_050116155.1 Desulfobacterales bacterium | reverse complement strand
CCTTCTTTTTGGTGCTTTCCATTTTGGCGTTCATCATATCCCGAACCGTAACCTTAAACTGCGCCTTTGGATTCAGGGGGGCATTGTTGTGACTTTTGATGGTCACATTCATCAGATGCTCACGGTTGGCACCGTATTTTTCAAAATAGGCGGTAGCAACGGCACCGAACACCCCCGGGAAGGTAAACCCGGCGCGTCCCTCATAGGGAACGGTGGCCAGGGCCAACCCCTCTGCCACTTCCTCGGTGGTGCATTTGGACATCTCCTCGAGACCGCCCACCAGAACGATGTCGTAAAATCCCGAGGCGATTGCAAAAATTCCCTCCCGAAACGCCAGGGCACTGGAGGCGCAGGCGCCTTCGGTGCGGGTGGCCGGCTTGGGCACCGTCCCGATAATGTCCGCAATGATAGGCCCCCAGTGGGCCTGGTTCATAAAATAGTCATTTGAAAAATTCCCAAGATAAAGGGCATCGATGTCACCGGGATCGACCCCCTTATCCACGGATGCCAGCATTTCATTGAAGGCTTCGGCAAATAAATCTTTGGAATCCCTGTCTCTGAACATACCGAACTTGGACATGCCGGCACCCGCAATGGCAACACCTCTGCCGAGTTTTCTGCGTTTTTTCACGTTTACCTCCCGTTTGATTTATTCTGCTTCTTGGTTAGAGCTTTTTTCTGCTTTCAGCTCTTTTTCAAAGGTCTTAAAGAACTCATCCTGTTCTTTCCAGTTGGGACCGAATCGCTTGTTAAAGTAGGTATCCAGCTTCTCAAATAGCTTGCCCCACGCAGATTTTCCGCCTCCCAAAACAACATCTTCCAGAAAGGTGTCGATCTCCGACATTTTTTCTTTGGGCAAAAAAGATACGGCCCCCAGCTTGATGGACTGCTTCAAGGCCTCGGGAGTTAGGGCATGGGCCGTCAGCATCACGGTCGGAAACCCGCGATATACGGAATTCTTAAGCAGTTTAAAACCGTCAACACCCATGATGTCCAGTATAACAATATCAAAGGTATAACTGGCAAGAAGCTGGACCGCCGTGTCGTAATCCTGGGCGGTGCTGATGCGACACATATCTAGCAAATCCACCAGCCCTTCCAGAACATCCGGTTCATCATCGACAATCAGAACTGCTTTATCTTTGAGAAGACTATCCGGGCTCATTTTCGGTTCCCCCTTTCTAAAGTTTGGTTTCCTTTTCATTCCAATAATCTTCCCGCATCACCCGTTTGAGAGTTTTACCGGCCACATTGCGGGGGAAATCATCCTTGATGACGACATCATGGACACGTTGAAATTTAGCGGAAACCCGTTCATTGATCCAGTCTTTGAGTTCTCCGGAGGTAACGCCGCCCGCTTTCTGCAGAATTACAGTAGCCAGAGGGGTTTCGCCCCATTTTTCATGCGGTATTCCAAAGACTGCAGCCTCCTGAACTGCCGGGTGCTGGACAACAATTTCTTCAATATCCCTGGGATAGACGTTAACACCGCCGGAGATGATCATATCCTTTTTGCGATCCACCAGGTAAAGAAAACCATCTTCATCCACGTAGCCCATATCCCCGGAGTGCAGCCAACCGTCTTTAACGGCATCGGCGGTTAAATCAGGCCGCTTGTAGTATCCCGGCATCAAAATGGGCCCTTTGCCGCATATTTCGCCCACCTCACCGACGGGAACTTCATCTCCGTTTTCATCGGCTATTTTCATTTCAAAAAACGGCGGCGGAGCACCGACAGAATCCGGCTTTGCGGCAAAGTCATTTTTATCCAGAACCGTCACAAAACCCTCGGTTAACCCGTACAGCTCATAAAACCGATCGGGCAATCTTTTGTTAAGTTCATCTTTATGTTCTCTGTGAAGTGGTGCGCCCACCGACAGGATCATTTCCAGGGATTTCAGTCGATCAATAGAAAAATCCGGCGTATTAAGCAGTGTAATTATCTGTGAGGGTACCATGACCACATGGGTTACGCGCTCCTGTTCAACGACTTCGATAAAGGAAACCGGATCAAATTGTGGTAGCAGGATGTAGGATGCTCCCAGAAATACGCAGGGCATGAGATCTAAAAAAGCGCCATTGAAAACAATGGCACCCGAATGCATGATGATGCTTTCCGGGGTCATCCGATAAGCGGTGGCAAACGATGTCGCATAGGCAGCCCGAATACGATGGGTGTGGACAATGCCCTTAGGCAACCCTGTCGTTCCGCTGCTGTACATGATGTTAAAGGGATCATCCGGTCCGATGGCAATGCCCTGGGGATTTTGATCACTGGCAGCCGCCTTTAGCGCATGATAATACTGATAGCCGGGGGTATCCGAACTGTCGGTGAGCAGATAGCGCTCTTCGGTGATGGCGGGAAGCTCCGATTTAATTGCATCAATATTTTTCACAAAATTGGAATTGGTGATCAGCAGCACGGTGTCGGAATCCTGCAGCAGGGATTTCATGGCCTGTTCAAGCAGCAAGGCACTCAATGGCACCACCACCGCTCCGATTTTGGCCACCGCCCATAAGGCTTCAAACCCCTCTAAACTGTTTGGAAGAATGGTGGCCACCTTGTCCCCCTTTTGAACGCCTAAATCGCGCATGGCATTGGCCAGCCGATTGATGCTTTTGTTCAATTCAAGCCAGGTCAGACGCTGATCTTCAAAAACAAAGGCCAAATGATTAGGACGATATCGGGCATGTCGGGAAAAGAGCGATCCGATGTTCATCAGAACCTCCTATACCGGAAAAATTTTAAGTGATCCAATTCGCAAGAGCCGAATAAAAGTGCCTAAGAAGGTCTGTCCAATAAATTCTGCAATTGCCTCTAAAGCCCTCCCCCTTGATGGGGGAGGGTTTGGGTGGGGGTGATCACCCTCCCCTTAATCCCCTCCCATCAAGGGAGGGGGAAACGAGTTGTTGGACAGACTGTAAAGTCCCTAAAATGCCTAAATTCCTGAATCCCTAAATTCCTCAATTCTTACATCTACTTCTGAGCGTAAGTTTTGACCAGTCCTCCATCAAATAGTAGATCACCGCCGATCAGGTATTTGGCGTGCCGTGAAAATCCGAAAATAAAAAGATTGGCGACTTCAATGGGAGACATCATCTCTTTGACGCGGGAGCTTCCCATCATTACATCTCTCACCACTTCTTCAGGGGTTATCCCGCGCTGCTCGGCCTGAGCCGGAATCTGTTTTAAGGCCAGTGCTGTTTTAACAAAACCGGTGCTGACAGAAAATGAACGTATCTTGCCTTCACCTTCGGCCGCAATGGACTGTGTCAGGGCTCGCAATCCGAATTTGGTGATGTTGTAGACTGGCTTGTTAATGGTGCAGATATGAGCATGGATGGAGGCCATATTGCCGATGACACCCAGGCCGTCAGCGCTTTTTTTCATATGCGGAATACACAGTTTTGCAAGATAAAAGGGTGCGCGCAGCATGAGCCGTTGCATCAGATCGTATTTTTCCATGGGGAAATTTTCGATGGAATCGATGTGCTGGATACCGGCGATATTGGCCAGATACCGAATAGTACCGAGTTTAGCAGCTTCCGACACGGCATGCTCAATTGCCTCGTCCTGGCACAAATCGGTTTTCAGAAAAATCATCTGACCGCCCATGTCCCGGACCATTTTCTGAGTTTCCCCACCGCCGATCTCATCGATATCCAGCCCCACCGCCATCAGGTTATTGGCCGCCGCCGAGATCGCAGTAGCCCGGCCGATCCCACTGCCAGCCCCGGTGACGATGCAGACATTGCTGGAATTAAAGTCACCGTCGCTCAGTATCAATATATCCTCTTTGGCAATTTTGGGTTCTTGAACATCCATGTTGGATCTCCCTGGGGTAAATGGTTAAGGGGACGAAAAAAAACGTATCATAATTTATAGATGTAGCCAAGCTATTACCTGAATTTTGCGGGAGTCCTCCAGAGGCGGACAAGTCGGAGGCTTTCATATTTCTCATTAATTTTCATGCAAGATTCAGGATACATTTATTTCCCAGTATACATCCTTTCCTGAACGTGGAGCGTGGTAAAATTAAATTCACCACCCAGCGTTACGGCAGCGGCGGCGGCGGCGAATTCCTTGGCACTATGAATACCGGCGATCTTCAGTGCCTCCCTGGCCATCGGGGAGATAATTCCTTCAGGACTGGAGGTAATACCCACTTCCACATTGGGTAATTCAACACCGAATATCACATCCCCCCCGCGGGTTTCGGCATAGAGTTTCTGAAGACACGAAACCAGGTAAGGCCGGGGATTATTTTTCATCGTCCGATAAAATGCTGGAATGATCTCACCGCCCATTCCGGTATAAGCCGGCCATCCTATTTCTTCTAATACGGCCTGGCGATCAAGCTCGATATACGACAGCAAATCGTCGATGGGACGGCCGATGGTTTTTTCATAGTCTTTAATTGGAATACGCTGCTGGGCGGAAACATACCGTCCGCGTCTATTTCTGGGCGATGGCTTGAGATCTCCATCTCTTCCCATGCCGACGACCGACAACCGGCATTGGATATTTTTCTGTCTGAAAAACTCATCGATCATGTTTTTAGCCATTCCCGCACTATGGGACGTCTGGCCATGACCTCTGTGATTCGAAAATCGGGTATAAAAACAACAATGCAAGATACGATCCCCATGATGTTGTTTATACAAAAAATCAACATCAAACACCTGACCGTCCCAATCTGCAAGATGACTCTGGGTAATTTGAGGAATAATTTGAGGCAGTTTCTCTTTTATCAGCAGTTTGCCCTTCTCCCGTTCACTTTCAGTATCAAAGACAAAGGATAAGTTTCTGGCCGCCACTGCCCAGTCTGAAGCCTTGATTTCTATGGGACCGTACTTGTTCAGCTTAAAACATCCCACGCTGATTCCCAGCTGCCCGACTCCCGGCCCCCAGCAGAGAATGTTTTGAAAGGTCTTGCTGACATCACCATCGACGTTGACCTCTCCGGCATAGCTGTAATAATCCTCAACCCCACCAATGTAATTGTTGACAAATGCACTGAAGCGTTTTTCTTCGTCCAGCATTTCCAGCGAAGCCCCACAAATTCCACAATTCACATAGGTATCATCGGCTGCCAGGCTCCATTGTGAACCGTCATTGGGACAACGATAAGCTATCTGATAGGGATTTTCCGGAAGCATAATGTGGCAAAACGCATGCCCGCTTTTTTCTTCAATAAACATACGCCGCGCTTTGGCCGCCACTGCAATATTTTCCGGAACCGGAACGCCTTCTTTTAAGGCCGCCTCTTCGGCTTTCCAGGGGGCGATGTTCCCCTTATGAATCATTTGCGCTATTTTTTTTATCGTATTCTCCAGTTTCATATCAGCCTCCCGAGTCAAATTGACCAGTTACCAGATTTCCCATCTATTTCGACAAGCACCCGTCTTCGTCACGCAAAAAAGTGACTTCGCCGCGCCAAGCGGTGGCCTGCTGCCCTACTCAAATGAAGATATTTTTATGCCAATTGCAGGGGCGGCCACCATACCCGAAACAGGCGCAGTTTATTTTGCCGATTTCGGAGGGCTTATGATGGCCTCGCCATCCAATATGAGGGTCCCTTCCTGGTTTATACAGGTGGTTTTCAATTTGGCTCTGTTTTTCTTTAGATCAATTTCGGATACTTCAACCTGTGCCGTAATCGTGTCGCCAAAATAAACCGGGGCCAGGAAATTCACAATCTGGTGAATGTAGATAGAAC
>JASFPE010000383.1:0-5736 GCA_050116155.1 Desulfobacterales bacterium | reverse complement strand
AATTTCATTCTGGAAATTAAAATTATTCGACAACCTTGTACACCAGGTCGTTTTCTCTCACCCTTTCCTTGACCTTTAAGCCAATAAAATCGCCGGCTTTCGCTTCTTCGACCGGTTGATTATCCACTTCCATGCTGGTGACTTCTTCGGAGAATTCGGTGGTGTGGCCACTAAATCTCAACACATCACCCTTTTTTATGCTTCCCCCTGTCACCTTAACCGCCGCGACACTTGGCTTGGCAAAAAACTTTGCCACCACGCCGACTTGTTCTTCCTCGGCCATCATCGTACCTCCTTTGATAATGATTGGTAATGGTATTTTGCTTTGTAAGGTTGACAGATGAATACAGTATTCGGTGCCGCTCGGATCGAACAGTAGGTCTGAATGAACAGAGGCCCTCTCGCCACGCAGGAATCCACAGGTGCAAATCAACATCTCATCGATATCAAGGAATCAGCTTAAAAGTCAAGTCCCTGGCTGCTGGGTGCTGGCGGCTGGCTTCTGGCCGTTGGCTCCCGGTTTCTGGTTCCTGGCTACTGTCTGCTTACAGCTGGCGGTTGGTAATTAAAAGCGAAAAATTTGAAGTGGGTTTTTTAGAAATTGGGTCATCAGACCATCAAGCCATTCACCGGCACTTGCCTTTACCAGCAACAAGAGACCAGTGGCCAGTGGCGAAAGTCCAATGATAAGAGATTAGGATTCGAAATCCAAAATTGAGAAATTAAAGCTAACCGGTGGGTTGTTTCAACCGCTTTATTCGTTCTTTGGCAAAATCATACTCCAGCCAATTGTCTAAAAAAGTGCCCAGGGCTTCTTTATAATAACGCAGCGCTTTGTCCTTATCGCCGGAGCCTTCGGACCAGAAACCAAGCGCTGTTGAGGCAGTAATAAGGTTTTCAGGGCTTTTCCCGGCTTGTTTTTTCAAATAATCTTCTGATTGTTTGCCCAAAAGGTATTCACTAATCGTCTGGTACCAGGGATCGCGTGTCCGCCTTAGAAAAGCCTCCAGGCTTGCCTGAGCTTCCACCTCCTGACCCTGATAATGTAAAATACCCGCCTCCATTAATCCCAACCCCAGCCGATCCGAATACATACGACCACCTTCCTTAAGAAACTTGCGGATATATTCCAGGGCCTCGGGCCAGGCTTCATCTGCGGCACTGTAATATGCCAAGCCCACCAGAAGTTGTCGATTATCCGGATACATTTTATGAATTTCTTGAAGTGCCTCTACCTTTTCTTTAAGGGGAGTTTCGGCAGTTAAGATTTTCGCCCTGAGCGGAGCTAACTTTTCCTCGCTGTTCTTCTTTTCTTCTATAGATTTTTTAATTTCGGCCTCGAAGGCCTCGACGTTTTCATTGTATTGCGACAATAGTTTCTTTTTTTCCAGGGACTCCCGCCGATGCTTCTGGACATCTTCCAGCTTAGCGCGGGCCAGAAAAAACTCCCATGCGTTCGAATCGGAAAACAAAATAGCCTCTCTGATCAGTTTTTCCGCACCGGCCCAGTCCTTTTGCCTGCTACGCAGAAGTCCGACAACATAATTCAGCCAACTTTTCTCGGAATCCGTATACCAACCATCTAGAGCCGCATCTTCATCGACCGCACCCTCCAGGACACGAACCAGATAACCCTGAAATTCAGCCACCGAACGCCAGTCCAACGCCAGCAGATCGTCGCGGTGTGCGCGTCCGCCTTTTTCATCAGTCATCCAGTCAATTAAATAAAGCAGCCATCTGGCATCATAGTTCTCAGAATCCATGGACAGCGACTGTGAGAAATATTGCTTGGCCCCACTGATGTCGCCGGCACAAAGATGCATAATCCCCGCACCCATGACGAGTGAGGGCTGCTGGCTGCGCTTCAATTCCTCTTCAGCCAGGTCTTTTGCCTCGACCCATCTGCCCTCCAGTGCCTTTTCCCTTATTTTATTCAGGGCATCTTCTACGGCAAAATCCAACTCACCGTTCCATTTGATCTGGCCGGCTTTCAACTCTTTAAGAAATATGACAGCTTTGGTAATGGGCAAGATCATACCAAGATCCCAGCGGGGGGTTGCCATTGGAAGAAATCCCTCTGAATAGTCCATGGCGACGCCGGAGACGATGCCAATAACCTTGCCCTGCATATCGATAACCGGGCCGCCACTGTTTCCACCGTAGATGGATGCATCAACTTGAAGCATGTCTTCAAATGAACGACGAACATGACCGCTGGTCACACTGACATTCACCGTATCGGCCTGCGTGCGGCTGCCCAATGGAAACCCCAATGTGATCAGACGCGAAAGCTTGGGTATCTTCTGGGGATCCATTTCCAAATCCAACGGCAGGGGTTCAAGCCCTTCAGGAACCTTGTCAATTTTTAACACCGCAAAATCGTTTTTAAGCGGTGAGTCAATAATTTGCCTTGTTTGAACCGGCGGCTTCGGCACGCCGGCAATGGAAATGCGGGGGGCGGTTTCACTGCTGAAAGCCAGATCGACCAGATAAACATCCGTTAATTCGGAGGTTTCCAGCATCCGGGCTGCTCGATTGAACGCTCTTTTTCCTTCAAACCAAAGAAAAATGCGGTAACCGAATTGGGGGGTAATATCTGAAAACATGAGCTGCTGTACGATAGCAAAGAGCGTTGTATCCTCCAACCAGGGACAAACCACGTGCCGGCCCGTCAGCATATAGCCATCGGTGTCCACTAAAAATGCGGTTCCTTCGGCCACATTGCGGTAATACTCCGTGTCTTCCGATTTCAACCAGTACTCCACCAGTACAAAAGCAACCGATGGTGCATATTTATTGGCATAGGATTCCAGAGGACCAATGTCATCTTTTCGATGAACAAATTGAAACCAGGAAAGAATACCGAAAATGGACAACAGGATAACGACGGCCGCCAGCAGGCTTATTCTCTTCTGAAGACTTCTGATAGTACGCGTCGGGCTGTCAGTGATCTGCGGGGTGGGTTCTTCAGCTTCTTTAAATTTCTTTTCTTTAATGCGGGCCAGGGATTCTGCCACTTCGGCCATCGACCGCGGACGCATGTCCGGATCATCGGACAGCATGACCTTAAACAGGACTTGGGCATCATGGGGCAAATCCAGTTCATCGACCTTGGCCCGAAAATCCATGCATTCCAGATCGGCAGTCAATAATTCCACAAAAATCTTGCCCAGCGACCAGATATCGCTTCGATAATCCAGCGGCCGCTGGTGAATAATGTCCGGGTGACAGTTCAGCAGTCTTTTCAGCATGGGGCCAGGGCGATCGAGCTTGGGATCGAAAAACCGCGAAAGCTTATAATCGATCTTGACGTTGAGCTCGCCGTCTTTGCCCTTGACCACAATGATATCGTTTAAAATCAGATGGGGAATAAAGTAGCCCTCCTGGTGAAGCACGGCAATGGCAGCGGCCATTTGATAAAACAGATTAAATAGCACCTGGCGATTGGAAAGGCGTCCGGATGCCAATAAAGAGCCCCAGCTCTCGGTGTCAATCCATTCGCTGATCCGATACCATAATCCTTCGTTGGATTGTCTGATGGCATGATGTCTGACAAAGCCTTCATCCGGAAGCTTCTTGAGTTCCTCGATTTCCCGCATGAGTCGGGTGGCGACATCACTATCAACCCCAGATTGCTGAGTAAACAACCGAATCATAACATGTTCATTTGTCCGTTCTCGGATGGCGCGACACAGGAAACTGGCATGGCCCTCATGTAAAACATCAACGATGCGATAATCGTCAATGTATTTTCTACCTTCTCCAATTTCGTTGCCACACGAAGGACAGATAGTGATCTCTTCGGCTACCGGCTGATCACACTTTGGGCAAAGTTTCATAAAATAAATAATAAAATAAAGATGTTATTGTGTCAAGGAGACAAATATTTAAAAATAACTAATTTTAGGAGACATTGAAAATTTTTTGGAATAAATCCGGGCGATTGGTAATAATCCCGTCCACACCCATTTCAATAAGACGAACCATTTCGCTGGCGGAATCGACCGTCCAGACAAAAACCTGAATCCCTAATTTGTGCGCATCTCTGAGATCGTTAGTGGTGAGGTGTCTGTAATATTGTGCCCAATAGCGGCCACCGGCCGCCCTGATTGCCTGCGGAATCGACCCTTTGTAATCATCAATATCGATGCCCGCCATCCATGCAGAAGCCCCGGGTTGCCCCGGTTTGATATTGTTTAAACTTCTGCCGACCAGAGACAAGTAAACCGTGGGTATGTCAGGTGCAATTTTTTGAACATGCACCAGGACTCTCCAGTCAAAGGAAAGCATAAATACCCGGGTAGATATTTTCTCCTTGCGTACGATATTCACCACCGCTTCGGCAACCACTTCCGGCGATGGGGTCATGGCCGGTCTTTCCGGAGAGGTTTTAATCTCGATCCATAATTGCGTAGCTGGATCGCAATGTTTTTTAAAAAGTGAGATAACCGCCTGCAATGTCGGAATGCGCTGTCCATCTGCAGGCTGTTGCTTCGGGTAGCGACGAGCATATCGGGTATTGGGCTTCAGCCGCCCCACATCGTATTGCTTTAGCTGCGCCAGCGTCAGCGAATTGATGGCCGTTTCTGAGCCATCTTTTATCCATTTGCCGTCGGCAGTGCGGGCAATCTCCGGTTTCAGCGTGTAATCATGATGTACGACAATCTTGCTGTCGGCCGTAAGAAATACATCCAGCTCAAACGCATCCACCCCGATCTCGCATGCCCGCTGGAAGGCGGCCAAGGTGTTTTCAGGTGCCAGGCCAGCCGCACCGCGGTGGCCGATGAGAAGAATCTTCTTGTTCTGCTGTTGAGTGTTATCTTTTGACGCGTTTTCTTCGTTATATTGACAGGCTGCAACAGCCAGCAAAAAAATAATTAATACAATCCTCTTCACCACCGCCAGGTATGAATTATCGTTTTTTTTCCTCATTGATATATCCTATTCATCATGAGCGTTAAAAATTCAAATAAAACTTTCTGCAGAAAGCCGAACTGAATTATCAGCTTTAAGTCAGTATCAAATACTACCGATCAGTGGAAGCGCTAATTCCGGTCTTTTTTTGGAAGAATTTCTTGACTTCATCAGGCATAATCTGTTTATAAAATAAAACGCGAATCTATCCTGTTATCTCAAAGTATACATCTTTTTGATCGTCTCTAAAGAATTTTGAAATTTTTCGAATTTCAATAGCTTATTAAATGAGAAAATCTCGGACATTTGTATAAGTAACTGAATATGTTTATTTTTTTATGTTTATTAAAAATGGCATATTTCATGCAGTTTAATTTCTAGTTAATCTCTTAGAGGCAATATCATCGATTAACACTCTTTTTCACGAATTTATTTTTGTTAAAGAAAATTCGTACCACAACGTTAACCTTTATTAAAGAAGGGAGGACAAAATGATCAATTTTCGCAAATTAATCCTAATCACTGCCTTCGTTACTTTAGTTGCGTTTCCGTTAAGCGCGATGGCAGAGCCGATTGTTATCAACTGGTGGTTTGCCCACGGCGGGCGGCTGGGCGAAAAGGTCCAATCCATCGTCGCCGATTTTAATTCCATGCAAAATAAATATAAAGTGGTGGCCACGTATAAAGGCAACTATTCTGACACGATGATGGCTGGAATTGCCGCCTTTCGTTCCAAAAGTCCGCCCCATATCCTGCAGGTTTTTGAAGTTGGAACAGCGAGCATGATGGCTGCCAAAGGGGCCATTAAACCGGTTTATGAGG
>JASFPE010000382.1:0-5860 GCA_050116155.1 Desulfobacterales bacterium | reverse complement strand
TTCATGAACGTAAGCCTGTACGTACACGGCATGATCAGCTTTGGCGCTGTGGTGGGCGGCATGATTGCCACCTCCGGAGATGAAGCCTTTGTGATGCTGGCCCAGTTTCCGGCGACAGCGCTTGCTCTTTTTGTATTGTTGTTCGTTGCCGGAATTCTTTTTGCCTGGATTAGCGACAAACTTATTAACTTATTGCGGATTGTGCCATGTGAAGCTTGTCTTGAAACCCAATGCGAACAATGTATAAGCGAACAAAACGATTTGGGATCTGTTGCCGGCCTTTTTAAGCCCGCGAATCTTATCGGTAACTTTTATTCGCTCTCATTTACACGTTTTCTTCTTCTGGGGCTGATCATTTCTTTTCTGATATTGGTATTGCTCGGGGTTGTTGGCCCTGTTTCATGGAACTGGAAGCGGATTACGTTTTCTTTCCTTTCATTTTGCGCATTATATATCGCTGTGGTGGTTCCCGAACATTATCTCAACGATCACATCTGGGAGCACATCATTAAAAGCCACTTGTTACGTGTGTTCTTATGGAGCTTCGGGGCATTGCTCTTTGTGCATCTAGGTCTGAGATTCTGGAATCTGGATACCATCGTTCATCAACACATGATTTGGGTATTGATCATCGGTGCGCTCCTTGGCATCGTACCCGAATCCGGACCCCATCTGATATTTGTCATGCTATTTGCCCAGGGCCTGGTTCCGTTTTCGGTGCTTTTTACGACATCCTTTGTACAGGACGGTCACGGAATGCTTCCCATGCTTTCACACAGCCTGAAAGATTCAGCATTTATCAAGCTGTTTAATCTAATTTTTGGGCTTGTAGTTGGAGGTATCATTTTTTCCCTGGGGCTATGACCATTTCATGTATTTTATTAGAATTTTTTCTACGCGAAATTCGAAATTTTTCAAGATCCGGTTTGTTACAAAAAGATATTACTAGAGGGTATTGGGTTAACTGTCTGATTTACTGTAAATAATTTTTTTCTACTTTGCTGGCACATTTAATGCAAAATCAGAAGTTAAGAAGTTAACTCACAGCTGCCTTGAAAGACCAGCAATATATACATCATGAGATATAAAAAAAGAGGGGGTGAGGGCAGTGCAGGTTGCAGAATTCTGTTATTGTAGAACCGGCATCATGTCCGTCTGCACAGCAGAAAATGAATATCAGCAAAAATACTGCCGGTTCTATGAAAAATCTTCATACTCGGATAAATGCATGTATTTGGTGTTTGATGAGTACTGCGATTGCCTGGAAGCCCAGCTGAGTGCCAAAGAAGGAAACGTTATCAGGGTATGGGAGGATATCGTTTAATTTGAAGGCAAGAGGAGAAGCTAAGGATGTTTAAAAAAATATTAGTGGCCACAGACATGCTAGAGGCTTGTGATGCGGCCGTATTAACAGCTTTAGAAATCGCCAGGCAAAACAATGGGGAATTTTATATCCTGCATGCGCTGGAATCTGCCTCTACCATTTATCGGCAATTTGTCAAGCATTTTAAAACAGGCGAAGAAATCGTCAGTGATGAAGCATATGAGGAAGCGGTTAAAAGAGAAATCGAAAAAAAGTGTGCCGGCGCTTTGAAACCTTATGGTCAGTATGAAATCAAGGTAACAGCCGGTTTTCCCTGGGAGGAAATTTTAAAATGGGCAAGGGGGAAAAAGGCAGATTTAATCGTGCTGGGTCCTCATTCCAGAAGGGCTGAAGAAAAAGGTGTTGCAAGGGCAACCGGAAATATTGGCAGCACTATAGAAGGTGTGGTCATGCGCGAACGTTGCCCGGTAATGATTGTTAACCGCGCAACGTCCAAGGAAAGACTGAAGTTTAAAAAAGTAATGGTGAGCACTGATTTCTCAAAGTCCTGTGATCATGCATTACGGTTCGCAATTAAGTTTGCGCAAAACCATGGCTCAAAACTTTTCATATTTCACATGCTGCCTGTCCCGCCCCTACCCGAATATTCTCAGTCAGATTATGAGTCAGACCTTCATTCTTTGGAGAAAAGGCTGGAAGCGTTATGTGAATATGTCCCCAATGGAATAGACTGTGAATATGGCGTGTGGGGAGGTGCGCTGCCTCATTTGGAAATCGAAAAATACGCCGAGCAAAACGATGTAGATCTGGTTGTCATGGGTTCCCACACCAAAGAAAAGGAAGGAAAGTGGTATGTGGGGAGTGCGGTGGAACGGGTAAGTTTAAGATCCATATGCCCGGTTATCGTCGTTACCGATCCGGAAGTTTTGTTGAGTATGGATAGTTAATTCCTGATAAAATTGTAGCCTGATTATTGAAAAAATAATGGGAGGCAACAAGACACATTTATCTGAGAATAGATCGACCTACTACGACTTTGGTGATTCGCTTTTTAGTGTTCGTCCCGATGCCTCAAAAAGCAAATCAAAGGATACGGAGGTCTATAAAATGGGAAAAAAGGTTAAAAAACGGGTTTGTGTGTTTTGTGGATATACGTCTTCAGGCAGATTTGTCGGCGATATATGTCCCCAATGCAGCTTAGCTTATTGGAAATGTGCCAACTGCGGACTGCTGATTACGACAGATACGCCGCCGGAGGTGTGTCCGGGTTGCCAGGCGACATGTGAATTTATTAATGTCACTTGCTACATCCCGGAGTGTGGTGGACCCGGACATATTGATCCGCGATTATAGAACATAATAAAATTGTTTAACTTTAAGCAGCACAAATCCATAACGAATCTTTTTAGATTCAGACAAAAGGGAGGCTAATCATGTTAGTCGAAACCTGGATGAGCAAGCCGGTTATCACGGTTGAGGCGAATGATCCCATGCAAAAGGCGCTAGAACTCCTTGGGACAAGAAAGAGCTATTGTGACGATTTCCAAAAAGAATATCAGCATCACAATTGTGTGCGATAATAATCATCATTTTGAATAATTGCGAAAAGATGCTTCGTAATTTTTCTAAATTCCATCGCTTATTTATATGATCAGATAGGGGCAATCGATTTAAGTATTTGATATTTAATTAATTAGCTTAATTAACTCATATTGGCATACCTTGTGCTAACATTATAGATTGAATTAATTATTTTCATCATGAGTTTATTTGTTTGAATAAAAGAAATACCCTTTCTTTCATGGAGGTGCAATTAAGTTAAAAAATGGATGTATTTAGCAAACTCAGAAACATGAAAATTCTACTCATCGACGATGATGAGTGGATCAGAGATTCGTTGAGTATTTTCTTCGAAGCCGAAGGATGTCAATTGATGGTTTTCGAGACGGCTGAAGAAGGTATAGCCGAACTCAAAGACCAGACCTACGATCTTATCATCGTTGATTATAAATTACCGGGATTGGACGGTCTGGAATTACTCAAACGCACTCGCAATGCCCAACCGAATGCCATAAAGGTGCTCATTACCGCCTATCGAAACGACAAGGTTGTTTCTGAAGCGAAGAAGTTGAAAGTTCAGGGTTTCATAGAAAAGCCGTTCACCTCCGATTCCTTCATGGCTTCTTTGGCCCATCTAATTACGATACATGAATACCGGGAACAAAGGAGAATTCATGAGCAATATTGAATCGGTCATTAACGGCTTCCGGTAATGAAAGGGGATGTGCCATGTTAGAAAATAAAAATAAACAAAAACCTGTGCCGGGCACATACGCCAAACAAAGACCGAGTGTTGTCCAGTTGGTCGATCGGTACATCTGGGATCGGGAAAGAAGACGCCTGAAGATGAAAGCAACCAAAATCGAACCGGCGCAGATAGAACCAACAATATGCTTTTCGCGTAAAATTGGCGCAGGAGCTCTGGAGGTTGCTGATATATTGGCCGAGAAACTCGATTTCCGGGTAGTTGATCGGGAGCTTCTTGATCACATGGCCAAAGAGAAAGAAATAAGTAAAGAAACCATTGAATTTTTTGATGAGCGCTATCCGGGCAAGATGTCAGAACTAGCCTGCATGCTTTTTTGTGAAAAGTCTTTCATTATGAGCGACTATATGCGAAATGCGATCAGTGCTGTTTTTACATTTGCGGATATGGGATCGACCATTTTCGTGGGAAGAGGTATTCATCTGATTTTGCCAAGAGATAGAGTGCTGGCAGTACGAATGATTTGTTCCGACCAGTACCGTATCGAGCGACTGGGGAAAATGTTAGATGTAGAAGAAAATGAAGCCGAGAAATTATTGGGCCAGAGCGATAAGGAACAACGGGCTTTTTTCAAAAAAGTCTTCGGCAAAAAAGATGCCTCGCCCTACGAGTTTGATTTAGTTATAAATTGTGAATTTATTTCCGACCCGCATGGAGTTGCAGAAATTATAGCTCAGGCTTTTAATCAAAAATTTGTAGAGGAATTAGATCAGAAAGAAAGTACTGTAAGGGTGGCTGTCTAAAATGAAAGGAGCGACAACTTCTAAGGAAAAGCAGGGTTTTTTTTCACTGGAAAGACGTGATGATATTGCTTTGCTTAAGCTCGGTAAAAATTTTCTGTTTGAGTCAATGGATCTGTCCATCAGTAGCCGCTTGTTCGATGTAATTGACCTAATTTCAGAAAACGATGCGATCAAGGCCTTAGCATTTATCAACTGCCCGGAAAAGATTGCATGTGAAGAATATATCGATTTTTGCAGGCACACTATCGCCACTGAATTCGACTGCAGGTCGATTCAAATAATGTGCAATGTTTTTGATCAACTCATTGTAAAGATTGTTGGTTTAAACAAGGTTACTGTGCATGCAGACTGTGATCATATTATTCCGTTATTTCTAAATTTGAGCCTTGCCTGCGATTATCGAATAGTTGCCTCTCACACAATCTTTCAGAAACCCTATTTCGAACTCGGACTATTACCCAAAGGAGGTGGGCCATTTTTTCTCTGTAACCTGCTGGGACAGCGTAAGGCCCGTGAGATACTAATGTCAGATGAGGATATCAACGCCCTGGAGGCTTTGGAGCTTGGTATCGTCGATCAGGTGGTTCCCTATCATAAACTTGAAGAATCGGCCATTCAGGTGGCCCAGCGTTTGGCCAAGTTGCCGATACAATCTTTGGTAGGAATCAAGCGGCTAATAAATTATTCCATGAAAGATCTAGTAGATTATCTCGGTTTTGAAAGTCAGGAACTGTTGAAAACTCTCGGGGCACCTTAATTCAGCTCATAAGTTCACCAAATTTAGAGATAAAAGATAAGTTAAGCCTGACAGAAGCCACCGAATAAATGTCACCAAATGCAACTGAAACTAACCTTTAATAAATTAATTCCCTCAAAGCTGCTTAAGTCCATCAAACACTGCCGGATAGTCCCTTTAAGGCGATGGGCAAAGGAATTCCCGACAGCCTCCACCGCCTCATGCAATATTCTTTTTATCCTCTTCCCCAGAACTTGCCTTTTTGAATTAAGAGATCGAGTTCCAACTTCGTCTCATAACTTATCCTCTTAAAGTTATTTTAGAATATTTGGTTTCGAATTGTTATTTGAGCATTCAGGAATCTTATTTGAACCGTCAAATTGATCTCGAAATTTTGCGAAAGGAATTTCGCAATTTTTCCATTTTTTTAGGAATGCCAGTAAAATATTTGATGAGCAAGGATGTTGTCATTATCGATGTCAACGATTCGATGTATAATGATATGAACCTTTTAAAAGAGCATAATATCCACATACCACTAGTTATGAAAAAAGACAGTGTGGTACCATATTTGCAATCTAAATAATTAGATTGCTAAATTGTACCGGGAAAGAAATTAAACAGGATTTGCCAGCAATACCTTTAACTTACTATCTGGATGGGAGGAAAAATGACTACCAACCCCAAAACACTTCAGCATCATATGACGGCCGTAAAAGACGGCAAGCGTC
>JASFPE010000381.1:0-5881 GCA_050116155.1 Desulfobacterales bacterium | reverse complement strand
TTCAAGGAAGCCGCCCGAGACATTGCGCCCGGACAAATCATCGTGATCGCAACCGACGGCATCTGGGAAGCTCGGAATCCAAATGGAGAGATGTTCGGAAAAGACCGGTTTCATAAAATCATCCGCCAAAATGCATCGGCGACGGCAAAGCAAATACAAAGCGCTGTCTTCGAATCGATTCGGCGTTTTCAGAAAGATGCCAGACTTGTGGACGATATGACACTGGTGGTGGTTAAGGTTGAAAAAATTGAATATTGATAATCTCGTAAAAAGTCAGAAACGAAAACATTTTACGAGTGTGTTTAGTATTTGGTGTCTAGTGTTTAGTATTTTAAAATGCAGATATCGGATCATATATTTCATACGTTACACTAAACACAAAATACGAAACACCAAATACATGATGAATTCGGCTCTTTACGAATTCATCAATATTCAATTAAGCCGTTCCAGCGGAGTTATCCCGATCGGCTGACGGCGCCTTTATCTTGGAAAAGCCGGGGATCAATGTATTGGTGCTGATGATCCCTGGCAACTGGCGGACCCTTTCGTGCACAAACTGGGAAATGATCTCGGCATCCGAACTGAGCAGATCGCGTGTCAGCTCTACTTTCACCAGTAGATCCACATCTCCGTGAACGGAATAAATTTCCTTGACTTCATCGAGGGCATAGAGTTTTTCAATGAGTTTCATCTCTTTTCTGGTCTGAAGGTTCATGAGAATGAAAACGGTGATGTCCTGTTTCATTTCCGGATATTCGAAGCTTCTTAATTCAGCCATTTTTTTTCGAAATTCCTCCATATTCTGCTCAATGAGCTTATTGATACCAACACCGTAGCGGCGCTTCCTGCCCTGTTTCCAGTGATGCAGTGTAATATAAGCATACAGATCCGCAACGGTACGCCCGGGAAATGATTCAACCAATCGTCCCCGCTTGATAATCGTGATTAGCGGACGATAAATTGTCCGGTACCAGTCCAACGCCGCTTCTTGGAAATCAACCGGATGCCCTTGCTCATGCTCCAGATATACCTGATGATCAGAAATCTGATCAAGTAAACAGGCATATTGACTGACCTCCGTCAACGTAATTTCAGCCGGCAGCTGAGTGAGATCTGCAAATTCTGCACGCTCTCGGTAAAGAAGGCCCTGTAACGTATCTTTGGAAGGAATAAACTCGACAATACGTGCTAAAATTTCGTCGTGGCCCAGCTCTTTGGCTGCTGCAATCCGGTGGTTACCATCCGAAACATAGTATTCTTCCTTGATTTGGTAAAGCTCCACGGGCTTCAAAGGCCGACCCTCCCGCATGGCCGCCTTGATCCATTGCAGCCGTTCGGAAGGAATATTTTGCTTAAACCTGAAGCGGCTGTCAAAGTCATAATATCGACCGACACTGCCTACAATACGATCCAGCGGTACCGATCGGATCCCGCGATCTCTGGTGTCGAAGGCCGCTTCTTTTTCCTGCTGGACCTTGAAGCTTTTAATTTCTGACGGTCCGTTATTTTGCCTGCGGCGATTACGGCCGCGATTGAGTATTTGAAGGAATCTGGATTTCCAGGACGCAGTGCCCATAAGTGTTCACCACCTTGGTCGATTTATATAGGGTCACCCGCTCAGAAGGGTCTGCAAAATTTTGATGGATATGCCCATGGATAAAATAAGACGGTTGATATTTTTCAATCAACCAGCGGAAGCATTCAAATCCTTTATGACAGGGATCTTCCGCATCATGAATGTGCCGCGGCGGTGCATGGGTAACCACCACATCGACCCCGCCTCGCCACCACAGCGCCGGCCGGAGTCGACGGATGAAGGAACGCATCTGCCCTTCGGTATACTGATAAGGTCCGCCATTGTACCAGTGAGACCCCTCCAAACCGAGAATATTTATGCCCTCGTTATCCACCAATCTGCCGTGCAGATCGAAACCGCCCTCCGGCCGGGTCTCTTTATAGCGAATATCATGGTTGCCACTTACATAATAAAGGGGCACATTAAGATAGTTAACCAGACGAGAAAGGTATTCCGGTGGCAGGTCACCACAGGAGACAATCAGATCGACTTTTTTTTTCAGTTCAGTGTCAATTCGCCGATCTAAAGTCGGCTCAACCGTATCTGAAACCGATAATATATTTATCGTTTTTCCGTTATTCAAAATTCCACAATGGATATGTTGGGTCTCAATGAAAAAGGCGACGGCAAATGTGATTATACAATTCGATTACAGATTATGGCAGATATCTCAAAAACGCAAATCTAAAATTGAATTTCATTTCTGGCGTTGATATATGAATTGCGATATAATCAGGAGTTGACAACAGCAATTCTATGGTTAACAGAAGATTGAACTTAAGTAATTTAGAAGACAGGCAATGAATAAATCTACGATGACACAATGGGAAAAGCGATTGGTTACGCCCGAAGAAGTTTTGCACAGTATTAAACCGGGGATGACCATCTTTCTTGGAAGCGGCGTGGCAGAGCCTCGAACACTGATGAAATATCTTATTGAATCCGGTGTTTCCAATACGAATGACCTGGAATTGATTCAGTTGACCAATCATTCGGATGTGCTTTCATTAAAAAAACGGGATTGGCAAAAGTACCGCCTCAAAACGTTTTTTTCCACCATGGTGTCCACCGAGGCGGTTATCGCCGGAAGTGTCGATTTGATTCCTGCCCGGATCTCCCAGATCCCCCGCATTATCAAATCCAAACGAATCCCCATCGATGTGGCGATGATACAGATCACCCCACCCAATGACGCCGGTTATTGCAGCCTGGGAGTGGCCGTAGACGTCGCCCGGGAAGCCATGCAGCAAGCCTCATTGGTGGTGGGGGAAATCAACCATCAGATCCCGTTTACATTCGGCGACACCATTGTCTCCATTTCGGATTTCAACCTGCTGGTCGAGTCAAACGAACCACCGATCTATTTTAAACGCTGGCCGGTGAGCAAGGTCATCAATCAGGTGGCCGCCAACATTGCCCAGGTGATTGAAGATGGGGATTGCCTCAGCTTTTTCACTGGCTCGTTGTTCGAAGCCCTGGGGCGCCACCTGATCCACAAACAACATCTGGGTATTCATTCGTCGTATTTTACGGATGCCCTCATGGATCTGGTTAAAAGCGGCGCGGTCACAAACTATCGCAAGGAGATTTTCAGGGGCAAAACGGTTGCTTCCTATGCTTTGGGGACACCGGCGCTGATGAAATGGTTGGATCGCAATCCCCTGGTTGAATTTCAAAGTATTGAGAAAGTGTTTGATCCAACTCAAATCGGTCGCAATCCGAATGTTGTGGTCGTCGAATGGGCTAGCAAAGTGGATTTATTGGGCAGAATTACTTTCCCGGCCGGCAAGGGAGATATTGTTTCGGGCCCGGGTCAGGCGGCCGACTTGATCACCGGCGCCGAGATTTCCCGTGGCGGGCGAACCGTGGTCGGACTGCCCAGTCGGAACTCCAAAGGAGATCCCAATATCGTGGTGATGCTGCGCAACCTTCGCAACCAGTTCCACATGCGTGAATCGATTGATGCCGTCGTCACCGAATACGGTATCGCCAACTTAAAATGGCGCACGATCCGGGAGCGAGCGCAAGCCTTAATCGATATTGCGCATCCCGATGACAGAAAAAAGTTGGTGGAGCAGGCCAAGGAAAAGAAGATTCTATTCCAGGATCAGATCTTCCTGTCCGACAGCGCTCATCTATATCCCATGAATATCGAAGCCGAACACAACTTCAAGAACGAATTGAAAGTACGCTTCCGGGCTATCAAACCTTCTGATGAAGAAGACATGCGTCGTCTTTTCTACCGATTTTCAGATCAAACGGTCTATCGTCGATTCTTCTACCCGATCAGAACCATGCCCCATCAGAAAATGCAACAATACGTCAACATAAACTACAGTCAAGTGATGTCGGTGGTCGCCCTGGTGGGAGAACCTGGGGCGGGAACCATCATTGCAGAGGCCCGCTATGCCAAGGATGAAAAAAGTGCTTACGGGGATGTGGCCTTTGTGGTGGAAGAGAAATACCAGGGACTGGGGATCGCCTCCTACCTTTATGAAATGTTGATCCGTCTGGCTAAAGAGCGTGGATTGAAAGGATTTACCGCGCAGGTGCTGCAAACAAACAAAGGCATGATGAAAGTGTTTGAAAAAGGCCACTTGCCCATAACCGCACGATTGAAAGATGGTTTATACCGGCTTGAGATTCCTTTTGACACTAAAACCGATCAGCCAGATAATAACAACAATTAAATCCAACTAATTGGACGTCATGTTATATTTCCTCATTTCATGTTATTACCCGCTTTAGACCTTTCCAAACCGTAACCCTTCTTATCGCCGCTTGCCATTTTTCTCTAATAGTATCAGCCACCTAATACAGATTTTTCTCAAGAATACAGAAAAAATGCCGATAACCATTTAGGTGATAAATCCAAACAAAGGTAAAATAAGAAATGGGTAAACACATCGGTTTTATTTCAACGCGTCTCGCCGGCATCGATGGCGTCTCCCTGGAAGCCAGCAAATGGGCG
Source organism: Desulfobacterales bacterium (assembly GCA_050116155.1). Lineage (GTDB taxonomy): Bacteria > Desulfobacterota > Desulfobacteria > Desulfobacterales > JAHEIW01. Next base: position 1,331 of record JASFPE010000381.1, on the reverse strand, counting down.
GACGTTTTAGAACGCAGTGGGCATGATTGTTTTTGGTTTGCCGGGGAATTGGATAAAGATCCTCAAAAAAGCTTTCTGATTCCCGAAGCTCATTTTCAGCATCCGCACAATACGTGGATCAATGAACGCGTTTTCGGTAAAAACAGCCGACAGCCATACGTTACCCGAGAGATTCATAGTTTAAGATCTTTTTTAAAGACCAAAATCCGAAAATTCATCGACCATTTCAGCATAGATCTTCTGATTATCGAAAATGCGCTGGCCATTCCCCTAAACATTCCTCTCGGAATCGCCTTGGCAGAACTCATTTCCGAATCCCGAATTCCGACCATCGCCCATCATCATGATTTTTACTGGGAAAGAAATAAGTTTTTGGTCAACGCAGCGGGTGAATATCTTCGCATGGCCTTCCCGCCGAACCTGGAGAACATCGAACATGTTGTCATCAACTCCCTGGCCCGTGATGAACTGGCGCGTCGCCGAGGTATTCTGGCAAAAATTATTCCGAATGTTCTAGATTTCGGCCAATCACCCTGGATTAAGAAAAATAGCCATCGGGATTTTCGCACCTCATTCGGTCTAACAAATGGTGACACCGTAATTTTACAGCCCACGCGCATCATCAAAAGAAAAGGCATCGAGCATGCCATTGAGCTGGTCAGCGCCTTAAAGGATCCTCACTGTAAATTGATTATATCCCATGAGGCCGGTGATGAAGGTTACGAATATGCGGATTGGATTAAATATCACGCCGATTCCCATGGTGTGGATCTTCGCATATCTGACAATCGCATACCCAGTCCATGGAATAACCATGGAAACCATGCCAGCAAATATTGCCTCTGGAATGTATATGCCCATGCCGACTTTATTACCTATCCCAGCATTTATGAAGGCTTTGGCAATGCCTTGATCGAGGCCATTTATTTTAAGAAACCCATCCTGATCAACCGTTACGCGACATTTATCAGGGATATCGAGCCCAAAGGATTTGAACTCGTCACCATGGACGGCCACTTAACCCGGGAGACGGTAAACCGCGTCAGAGAAGTTATTGAATCGCCTGCACGAAGGGAAAAAATGGTGAATCATAATTACGAAATCGCAAAAAAGCACTATTCTTATGCCGTGCTCAGAAATCAGCTTGACACCGTTATGCATGGATTGTTTGCACAGGCAGTTGCTCTCGAAACCGCGACAGAAGACGAGCATTATCCATATCGGCCCTTTCGAAGTGAAGATACGGGTTTTGCACAGTTATCGAATTGAACATTGCGAGCTTTATAATCCCCGCTAATCCAAACCAAACCTGCCATTTATCCAAACCCACT
>JASFPE010000380.1:0-5896 GCA_050116155.1 Desulfobacterales bacterium | reverse complement strand
TAGACACCCCAAGCTCAGCTGCGATTTCTGTGTAATGTGGCGCCTGGCCAGTCTCAACCATTTTCTTTAAAATGATATTATGGGTACAGTCTAGCAGGCTTTTGTTGTCCATATGATTGCCCCCCCCTTTTTATTTAATCCAAAGAAAAATGATCAAACAGAGCAAGACCGGCATTCCAAAACAATTACGAAGATATCGTTTTAGTATCATAGGGCTTTCAATATATCAATTAAAACCAAATTGACATAAAGCGCTTGATTTGAGATGTAATCAATCATTCGGCTGAAGTTCAAGAAGCCAAGAAAACTTGAAAGACAGGCGAACTGAATTTTTAAATCATAGAATTTCATGGAGGAATTAAGATGTCCGAAAAAAACATGCATCTCGCCGGCAAAGTAGCCTGGGTGACGGGCTCTTCGAGGGGTATCGGTCGCGCAATATTGACTCATCTGGCGAAAGCAGGCGCAAACGTGATTATACATGGTTCCAGTCCCGGCTCTCCGCGGGCCTTCAATGAAGGCGAATCCTTGCAAGCAGTCGCTCAAGGCATCGAACAGGAATACCGCACAACCTGTCTACCGGTTTATGGAGATTTGACACAAGAAAGTACGGTGCAGGATATCGTAGAGCAGATCCATGACAAACTTAATCAGATCGACATACTGGTGAATTGTGCCGGTGGGGATATTGGTGCCAGAGGGCTTCAGGCACCATTGGCCGGCAAGCCTGAAAAAAACGATGCCATCTTCATCGCCTTCGAGGATATCCGCACGGTCCTGGATCGCAATTTATTGACCTGTATCCTCTGTTGCCGTGCAGTGGCACCTGAAATGATGGCGCGCAAATCCGGTAAAATCATAAATATTAGCAGTACTGCGGGTTCAATCGGTCGGGAACATGCCGTTATTTATGCGACAGCCAAAGCAGCCGTAAATGCCTATTCCCGAAGTTTGGCCGTTCAATTGAAACCCTATAATGTGAATGTAAATGTGGTTGCTCCCGGCGATATCGTAACGGAACGCTGGAAAGCCAGCCGCAGTTATGATCAGCAAAAAACCGTAATCGGCGACACCCTGGATCGGTATGGTCAGCCAGAAGAGATCGCGCAAGTCGTCGAATTTCTGGTCTCACAGCAGGCCGCTTACATCAGTGGCCAGGTTTTGAGAGTCGATGGCTGCATCCAGCCATGGCCGGCATAGCACAAGCGCTAAAATCAATGAAATTGAAATCCAAAGTTTTTTTTATACCGTCAACAACATTCAAAGCCGCCGGTCGGTGATGAGGTCTATGGCAGTTTGCTCGAGCCAATGCTGAAAGGGCCGCTCTCTGCGATTGGCGGTTTCGGCAGCAAAACGTGACATCTGCCAGCGTTCTTCTTCTTTGATCCAACCGTAATTCTTTTCCCACAGGCGCTGGAGGCGGTCGCCGGCTTCGGCTCGTATGTGGGCCAGAGTCTTAAGAGGCAGAAGGATTTTCATAAACAATGCGATGGCGATCTTGCGTTGTGGCGGGAGATTCTGGATGGCATCCCATACGCTGCGTTCAGCCTGCGTATCGGCAATCATATGCTCGATCAAGGCTATTTGTCCGGACTCAAAGCCGATATCTGCAAGCTTACGGACCACCTCGGCATCCTTGAGAGCAATGGAAAGCAGGTAGGCAAACTGTTGCAGCAACTGCATATCCAGTCCCACGGTGGTACCCGCTGTGATGAGATGACGTGAAAATCGGAAGGTATAAAACTCCGGTTTACCGTGCAACATGGCGTGGGCCAGCTCGTGTTGTACCGCCCCCAGGACAACCGTCTCGCAAAGATCCTTTATCCGCTCACAGCAGAGGTGGATTCGTGGATATCCTCTCCAGGCTTCGTGTGTGGCGATGAATTCTTCTTCACCTTGGCTGACCACCCCCAGTGCTTTTTTCTCTTGCTGAAAAAATGTTCGCAACTCATCGATCAGGTGATAGAGCCGAATCGACACCCGCTCCGGTAACGCCTCGCCGGTCAGGCTGTCCATGAGCTCTTCGGCCCACAACCTGATCTGTTCTGCAAAATCACGGTCGCTGTCTTTGGAGCAGTATATGTCGAGCTGGGTTTGCATGAATTGGCTGGGTGTTTGCCTGATTATTTATTATCTTTAATGGATTCGGCAGCGTTCATTATATACTTTGCGGATCATCGGCGGTGCCATACGTAACAGAAGCCTGCTTAAGCCGCTTTTCCACGTCGCCGTATAGTGTGAGCTCTTCTATCTCTATATCTTTAAAGTCAGGATCGATTTGAACAAGCTGCCGTCGAAGTGCATCGATGTCATCATGGGTTGAAAAGCTGGCCATGACTGCCGGGTGGGTACTCACTGCTTCCCGGCGAAGATTTTCCAGAGCCTTTAGCTGAAGCCCGAAGCCTTCCGGATGGGCTCCTGTCAATCTGGAAAATTCCTTTTCATGAGTGCCTTTGATGCTCACGCGCACATGAAGATTCTCAAATCTGGCTAAATCTTCTGCATATGTCCGGTCGTGTCCAATTAATATACCGTTGGTTTCCAGAATAAAAAGCCTATCAAATGGGACCATTTCAAGCAACTTTAGCAGATGTCCTCTTGCAATGGTCGGCTCGTTGCCGCTAACCCGAATATTTCTAAAGCTCTTTTTGCGAGCTATGCGCGCCAGCCTGCGGGCGACATCCTTGGGTGTGTAAAAATGGCCAGATGCGCCGGGATTCGTCACCTCACGCCAGGACCAGCAAAAGATGCACTGCAAACAGCAACCGACGCAATCCGCAGTGGCAATCCCTCCGTAAAATCGTGCCGATCGGAAGCGGTAATATTTTCTCAAATCATCCTTTGTGACAATTCTGGCAACCTTTTCGGCCTTTTTTATTGGATCAAACATTTGCTTTTGAGATTAAACGGTTGTAAAATCTTGAACCGTAAGTTTTTCATGTTAATTATACATTATTCTGGAAGGTAAATCATGAACCAGCAAGAGTACATCGATGTGTCAAATAGGGTTAGGGTATCAAATGCATTGCAAATTCTAAGTGAAATTATGCCTGAACACTCCTCGGCCATAACCGCCTCAGAACTTCAGCATGTTCTCACAGCTCTAAGTTATTGGGAAGAAAAGCTACTGGAAGAAATACGAGTAGCATAAGCAAAAATGAGAGCGGATTTTAAAAAGATTTAAATCTCGAATAAAAAACTGTAAATTTTTATTCGGATCACCCTTTTCTCATGCCCTGCACCTTAATGCTTCCTTAATTTTTTATTTCTTTCGAGTTGCAGATATGTTTATCAGTATCAGGACTTTTGAGATTTCCAATTTTTTAAGGATACTATAAGAGATATCACAGGTCCAACCGAATTTTGCTTATGTTGGAGAGTACCAGAAATCAGAGGTCTTATACTAAATTCGTTTATCACTATATCCTGTATGACTATAATGCTGAATATGAGGGCCTTTTAGCTGCCGGGCTACGCGTTCCGTTCGACAAATCCGAATCAATATTGAAAGCCATTATTAATCTTTTTTATTTGGAGCATTTGGTCCATAAAGTTCAGGATAAAATTTTTTTGCGCATTCAGGACACATACTATGGCTGAACTTAGCTTCGGAGTGGTCACGAATATAGGACTCAATTTGAAACCAATATCCTTTGTCGTCTCTAATTTTTTTACATGAAGCGCAAATGGGCAGTAAACCGCTTAACATTCTTACCTTTTCCAAGCTATCTTCAAGTTCTTTAATAAGCCGTTCCCTTTCTTTTTCTATCGCGATCCGATTGACAATCTCCTGTTTAAGTTGCCTGTTCGCCTGAGCCAACTCCTCAGTGCGTATTTTTACCAATTCCTCCATTCTGTTAAGATATTTAGCTAAATCCAGGCTCATCTGGTTGAAGGCAGATGCGAGAGCGCCTATTTCATCCCGACTCGTCACCTCTATATGCTGGGAATAATCACCCTTGCCGATGGCTCGAGCGGAAGTTGCCAGGAACTGGATGGGTCTGACGACATGATTGATTGCCAGCACAATAAGGATAATTGCCAGAACAAGGATAAAAGACGTAAAGATTATCGCAATTCGAAAGGTGTCTGTAATTAATGTATACGCCTGTGAAATAGGTTGTTCGGCAACGATTGTCATTTTTTGGTCACCAAATTGCAAAAAATCCCAAGTGATGATGACATCCGCGCCGGATAAACCTTTAGCACGACCTGGAACTTCCGGAAGATTTAGGGTCGCACCACCTAGAACAAGGGACGGATTCCGGTGTGCAACGACCTGCTCCGCCTGATTAACAACATAGACAATCCCTTTGCCAGGTATTTCAATATTGGCAAGTAAATCCCAAATCTTCTTGAATCGTAAGTTCGCGACCAATACATATGCAAGTTTTCCGTTGCGCAGATCAAAGAGAGGAACGGAGATTGTGATCAGGGGCTCCTGAATTTTCCTGTCAAAGTAGACCGCACTAAAATAAGGTTCTTTGTGGGTAGCAGGAAACAGGAATTCCTTTTGAGTAGCCTGGTTTCTCAGATCCTTGCCCAAGGAGACAATGGTGCGAGACAATCGAATTAACTCCTGCCCCTCAGCGCTCAGCAGTAAAATATCTTGATAGACGTGCTGGTCAAACAGGAGGTTGTTAAGAATTGTTCTTTGTTTTACAGGGTTAAGCAATTCAAACCCGTGGAGTTTATGGATCAGAAAAAGGTGGTTTTTGTGGCCTTCAATAAATGCTCTGATTTCGTTTTTAACACGCACCGCTGCCTCATGTAGAATGGTCTGGCTCTGTTTTTCCAAATGAGCGACACTATGCCGGGTCAAGTAAATAGCTGCCAGGAGGAGCGGCACAACAGCTAAGCTAATAAAAATAATCGATAATCGGAAACGTAAACTTTTGAACAAATCTTTCCTCTTTTGCTATTTTTTGTCTTAACGAATAATTATTTTAGCTTGTTGTAAGATTGAATAGGGAACCCACAGGCCAATCTCTTCCGCTGCTTTTAGATTAACGGCCATAAAGAATTCTGCCGTCTCAACAGGCAATTTGCCCGGATCAGCACCTTTGAGGACCTGATCTGCTATTCGAGCGGCCCGTCTTCCCGCCTCATAATGGTTAAAGCCATAGGTAATCACAGCGCCTTCTTCAACTTGGGCCAAACTTGGTCCGGACACTGGCAACTTTCGTGGGCGAGCGACTGATAGCACGTCCTGTAAGTGTATGTTGACCGTCGTTCCAGGGACGAGAAAGATGGCATCCAGACTCTCGGGAATGTTATTAAGAAGTTCAAATACTTCTTGGTCATTATGGGCCCATTTCGCAACGATTTTGACACCCAAGTCGGAGGCGACATTGTTTACCTGCTCTACTGCACTAAATGAAGCCGCATCCTCGGGGTTATAGGGTATAAGGATACGTTTGATATCTGGTGCCATTTCAAGAAGAAACTGCAATCGCCGGGCTTGACTATCGCCGAGTTTTACTCCAGTCATATTACCGCCAGGACTGGTTAAATCATTTAGTACACCCGCAGCTATGGGATCGGCGATAACCCCAAATATGACCGGGATATTTGTGCCATAAGTTATTCTATGAGCTGCGACGCCTGTTGGCGTACCTGCTGTAAAAATTAAATCAACTTTTGACTTGACCATTTTAGTAAGAACGGCATCGAGGTTACTTCCCCTTACAGGAAATCCCTCAGACCTATACTTGACATTTCTTCCGACAATATAGCCAAGTTCAGCCATCTCATCTTGAAAACCTTCAATGTTTCTGAGTCCGTTTCGATTGTTTGTTACCAGACCAATGGTGTATAGGTGGCTATTCTCTCCATCTTTTGTGCAAGAACTCAGAAAAAAGGCTATGGCAATAAGGATTGCCGTGAGCACAATAAC
>JASFPE010000379.1:0-5920 GCA_050116155.1 Desulfobacterales bacterium | reverse complement strand
TAAAAAATATAAATACAGCGTCAAAATAGACGCTATCATAGTAGGCAATGGACGCGTTTTTAGTGGAAAACCCACCGGTAGGCATGGTGGTAAAAGTGTGGCACAGGGCATCGTAAAGATTCATCCCCCCCGTCATCAGCAAAACCACCTCGGCCAGGGATATGAGCGCATAGACTCTCCATAGCACGCTGGCGGTTTCTCTGATCCGCGGCCTGAGCTTATCCGGAACGGGACTGGGGACTTCGGCTTTGTATAACTGCATGCCCCCGACACCTAAAAGAGGCAAAATGGCCACCGATAGCACAATAATGCCCATGCCTCCGAGCCATTGGATAAAACTTCGCCAAAAAAGAAGTCCTCTGGATACAGCTTCAATGTTGGTTAATATCGATGCGCCGGTGGTGGTAAATCCGGAAACGGATTCAAAAACAGCGTCAACAAAGGTGAAGCTATCATTGCTGAAATAAAACGGAAGCGCGCCAAATAATCCGACAAATGTCCAGCCCAAAGCTACAATGGCCATGCCTTCGCGCTGGCTGATGGTCTCGGCCTTATGATGTCGAAAGAAAAAATAAAGTATAAAGCCCGCAAGAACCGTGATTCCCATTGACTTTGATACCGGGATAACACTTTGATCCTGATAGTAAAGCCCTACGAATATCGAGAATACCATGGTCAGTCCAAAGAAGAGGATCAATATTCCGATGATTTTCAGGATAAAGCGCCAGCGCATTTAGTTTGGTCTCCCCTAAGTAATTTACAAAACTCGAATTGATTTAGAAGTATTCCAGTTTAACAGATAGAATCTTTTCGACCCTGGGAATTGCCTGCCTTCTGGCAAATATGATCACCCGATCATCGGGCTCGATAACACTGTCGCCGGAGGGAACGATGATATTTTCCTGACGAATGATGCCGGCAACCACCGCCCCTTTGGGAAAGGAAATGTCCTTCAAGGGCTTATGGACGATAGCCGATGTCTCCAGGGCTACGGCTTCGATGACCTCCGCCTGCTGGCCTTTCAGCGAAATGGCGGACAGCACTTTGCCCCGTCGGATATGGTGCAAAATGGAGTTGATGGCAGATAGTCTTGGACTGACGACATGCTCGATGCCGATGGCCTGCATGAGGGGGAAATAGCTAAATCTGCTGATTTTGGTAATAGACTTTCCAGCCCCCATCCGGATGCCCAGCAGTGAGGCCAGAATATTGGTTTCTTCATTGTCGGTCACGGTCACCACGACATCGATATCCCGAATATTTTCTTCGACAAGTATACTCTGGTCCGATCCGTCGCCGCAAAGCACAACGGATTTATTCAAATTTTCCGCCAAAAAAGTGCAACGGTCCGGATTTTTTTCGATGATTTTGGTTTGAACGGAATTTTCTTCTAATAATCCGGCCAGTCTGAATCCGATGCGCCCGCCGCCGACGATCAGCACACGATTAACGGGCTGATGATGTTTATCTAAAAGAGAAAGGGTGTCCAGCAGCTTATGATCTTCGCTGATGAAATAGACCAGATCCCCCGGGAGCAAACGGTCATTTCCATGGGGAATAATCAATTCTTCTTCACGGACGATGGCAACAATAAGGGGTCGCACTTTTCCGGCCCGGTCCGGTATATCTGAAAGCCGAACTCCACCAAGTTGCGCATCTTTATCCAAATTTACACCCACAAACTTTAGGCGACCGTCGGCAAATTCACCCACATCGACCGCCCCCGGAATATTCATAAATTGATGAATGGCTTTGACCACCTCGATTTCAGGATTAATGATCGTATCGATGTGAGGCGCATGAGCGCTGAACATTTCATGATACTGGTCGTAATCCGCATCGCGGATTCGTGCCAGCTTTTTGGTGGTCGGCGAGATCATGTTGGCCACCAGGCAGGCGACCAGATTGGTTTCGTCGCTGTCGGTAACCGCAAGAATAATATCCGTATTTTGAATACCGGCCTCCTCCAGCACCACCGGACTGCTTCCGGAACCGATCACGGTCTGAACATCGGTATTGTCGGATATCCGTCTAAGGGTCTCACGATTTTTATCAATAACCACGACGTCTATACTTTCAAGCGCCAAATGGTTGGCGACGTGAAAACCGACCTCACCCGCTCCTACGATGACGATTCTCACTGCTTGGACTCCTCCAAATAGTTAACCGGCGAATCTAAGTTGGTTGAAACTAGAAGCTATCTGAAAAATGCATCTAACGCTCGATGGCTGCGTTGCGATTCGGTTTATAATGCTCACGTACTCTGTGTAAGCTCCGCTTTTAAACCGAACCGGCGCCTTGCCCTTGAACGTTATCTGCAATTTTCAGATAGCTTCGAGCAACGATTGCCGGTGTTATTAATAAATAATAAATTGCTGTATTTTAATCTTAATGAAATAGATTACCGCAGTTGTCAAATGAAGGTCAATTAAAAAAAGCTTCTAAATGATCAGAAGCAAAACACCTAGCCCGGTGACCAATAAAACCGCCAACCAATCTGATGGGCGAAGATAAAGATCGGGATCCGTGCGGTTTTCATTATAACACCGTGCTTCCATTGCAAATACGAGCCTATCTGCATTTTCAAACGTGCGGCGTAACAAGGGAAATCCCATCTTTTTGATACGATATATCGGGTTTTTCCTGATTTCCACACAGCGTGCTTTTTGTGCTTCCGCGGTTTCTTTGGCCTGATTAAGAATCACAGGAATAAATCGCATTACCAAACTGAGCATCGTTGCCAGCCGTCTTCCCGAAATAAAGGGAATGGGTTTTAGAAACCACTCAACGGCAGCTTTTATCTCAGACGGTTTTGTGGTTGAAACAAACAGCAGGCCTGCCAGCACCACTAAAAACAATCGCCAGCAGATCAGGGTGCCCTCATATAGACCGTGCATGGAAATACTCAAAAAATAAAGCTTCCACACCATCGTGCCTTTGGTGGAAAATGCGTGTGCAATGAGAATAACCAACATCAAAATGAAAAAATAGCGAATCTCCCGCAGGAAGGATTTGAATTTCAGATGGGAATCGATCACCAGGATAATGAACAGACTGCTCAAAATGGTCAGTGAAAGAACACGAACGTTTAAACTCACCATGCTGAGGATAAGTAAACTCAAAATTTTGAAACGAACATCAAGGCGGTGAAGTATGGAGTAGCCGCTGTGGTAGCCGAACATAGTTAATTCAGCCATGATCTAAGCTCCATTCCCAGACGGGCGTCACAAGGCTGTCTGACGCCGAATTTTTCAACTTCCGAAAGAATCTTATGGGGCAAATCGTCTTTCACAACCCGGCCTTTATGCATGATAATCAGTCGATCCGCATGGGCGATAACCTTTTCAAGATCATGGGTTACTATTAAAATGGTGCGCCCGGTCTGATGCAAGGATAGAATGTGTTGCAATATTTGCCGAACGCCCGGGTAATCGAGACTGGCAAAGGGCTCGTCAAAAGCAATAACCTGAGGATTCATGGCCAGAATACCGGCAATCGCCAGTCTGCGCTTCTCGCCCCCGGATAGCAGATGTGGCCGATACTCGGAAAATTCTGTTAAGCCCGCCGTGTTCAATGCATCGGCTACCCTGCGCTTTATTTCAATGCGCTCCAGACTTAGATTTTCCGGTCCGAAGGCGACATCTTCATAGACCGTTTCACCGACGATCTGACTGTCAGCATCCTGAAACATCATGCCCACAAACTGCCTCGCTCGCACAAGATCATCTTTTACAGGAACCCCGGCCAATTTGACTGTTCCCGCAGTTGGTTGAAGTAATCCGTTTAAATGACGCAAAAGAGTTGTTTTACCAGAGCCATTTGGACCTGTGATAACGACAAATGATCCCTCGGAAATCGCGAGATTAATATTTTTAATCCCATAGGACCCGTCGATAAATCGGTGATCTAAATTTTGGATTTCAATGATATTCATTTTCGAATTCAATCCTATATTTCGTGCTTTCGTGATGAATACTCCCTTTACCCCGTTTTTTCATTTATTATGATTATCGGGCGAACTGCCCTTGCCGTCGCAGCTGCCGCAACCACTTTGGCAATATCAAAAACAATAAACGGAAATACACCGAGTGCCACGGTTACCATCCATGTTTTTCCCAGCACTATTTTCAGTTGAAGAATGCCAAGTGCATAAATGACAATAGTGCCACATAACATGGCGATGATGTCATATATAAAACGTTGCCTGAAATTTTCGGAAATGAACCCAATGATAAACACCGCTGGTAGAAAGCCAATAAGATAACCGCCCGTTGGACCCAGAAGAATCGCAAGGCCGCCTTTGCCGTTTGCAAAAACCGGCAGCCCAAGGCTGCCGGCCAGCAAATACACCGCAATGCTGGCAGTACCCCAGCGACTGCCCAAAAGCAAGCCCATCAGCAGGATAAAAAAATTGTACAGCACAACCGGAACTTCTCCGATTGGAATACTTATCAATGCACTTGCTGCAGTCAGAGCGGCCAGCAGCGAAGCATAAACCATCATGTGAAGAGGCGATTTTCTCTGTGTATCCGTCATTTCAGATGAAAGCAATCCCCGTAAAGAATCTTTTTCAAAGACCCATCATCCATTTTTAGAATCAATCCACCATTATCATCGACATCCACTGCAAGGCCCTCCGATGTCTCCTGGTTGGTGATAATGCGAACGTGCCGATTCAACGTGACAGTAAATTTTTTCCATTCTGACACAATGCAGTCAAAATTTACCTGCTGCATCCCGGATTCAAACTCGTCAAGGAATCTTGAGAGAAGCTCTTTTCTGGAGATCTGCTTTCCCAGAATCTTTTTTAACGAAGACGCCTGTGCCACCGATCGGGATGGATCGTTGTTGACGTTAATTCCGATTCCGATGTTAATAAAATTTACCCGATCGGCTTCGGCTTCCACTTCCGTCAGCATTCCGGATATCTTGCGGTCATTTACCAGGATATCGTTGGGCCATTTGACCCTGGCATCTACTTCATAGGCCTCCCGAAATATGCGTGCCAGCGTAATGGATGCTAAAAAGTTTAACCGGGAGCTTAATATAACCGGAATTTGGGGACGCAATACAACGGTGAAATAAAGCCCACCCGGATCCGACACCCAATCTCGATCGAGTCGACCGCGTCCTTTTTTCTGACAACCGGCGATCACGACGGTAAAGTTCGGGCAGCCCTTGTGTGCCAGATCTTTTGCAATCTCCATGGTGGAGGTGACCTCATCGAAATAATGAACGTTGGCCTCTCTTCCGGGCAACTCCCATGAGAAAGGGATATCAGGGGATTTCATGAGTTGATATCCTTTGGGGGTGGTTTGTATTTGATAGCCCAGTTGACTGAGTTTTTGAATGTGCTTCCAGATTGAAACCCTGGATATTCCCAGGGATGCACTGAGCGTCTCTCCGGAAACAATACCTTTTTCGAAGCGTAAAATGTTGAGAATTTTGCCTTTCATCAACCTTCCATCCAATTTGGTTACCCAAAATTTTATGGAGGTTAACGAAATACTTAAAGGCTGTCAATGTTAAATTAGAGAACCGGAAAATATAAGATCGGGCAGGTGTCTAATGCTATTTTATCGCGTAGGGAAAAGGCAAAATGCCTAAGTGAGAAATGCCTAAACTGCTTAAAGTGTCTAAAATGCCTAAAATTATTGTCTCTTTCGCGCAGCGCAGGCGCTTGCGCCGCGTGTCACTCCGTCGATTTTAAAATTTAGAATCGATAGTCCCGCTATAAGCGGGATTAGGCAATTTAGGCATTTTAGCTCATTTTAGGCATTATCTTTTTATTTAGGCATTTTAATTCTTATATTTAGATAAAATCAGGGTTGCGTTTGTCCCGCCGAAACCAAAGGAATTGGTCATGGCAACCTTGACGGTGGTTTTGCGGGCCACCTGCGGAACGTAATCCAGATCGCAC